>DATKFL010000157.1:0-2247 GCA_035511355.1 Dongiaceae bacterium | reverse complement strand
ATTTGCTGCCGATCTACCCGTTCCTCTGCGTCGCCGCCGGCAGGCTGGTGTGGCGGCCGGTGGGATCCGGCGCGGCGACCGGAAGCGCGCCGGGCGGCGCGGCCGGCATCGCGGCCAACGTCGCGCCCGGTGCCGGCGCGTCCGGACGCGCCCTCCCCGCGGGCCGGCTGGCGGTCGCCGGGATCGCTCTCGCCCTCGGCGCGGCCGCCTGGGAGGCGGTCGCGATCGCGCCGTATCAGCTCGCCTATTTCAACCGGTTCGCCGGCGGACCGGCGCACGGTCACGAGTGGCTCTTGGATTCGAACCTCGACTGGGGGCAGGCGCACCGGGCGCTCAGGCGCTACGCCGAGGCGGAGAACGTGCCGATGATCTACTGCGCCTTCAACGGCAACTCCGATCCCTGGTACTACGGCGTGCGCTACCAGTACGCGCCCGGCTCCGGCAACCTCAAGTCGTCCAAGACCCGCCCGGCGCGGCTGCCGGACGGCGCGCCGCGCGAGCTGTTCGCGATCAACGCGATGGTCCTGCACTCGCTGCACTTCAGCCGCCCCGATCTCTACGCGTGGCTGCTCGACCGGAAGCCGATCGCGACGCCGGGCTATTCCTGGTTCGTGTTCGACATCACCAGGGACGCCGCGAGCCACGCCCACATCGCCGCCAACAGCCTGCAGTTCTCCCTGCCGGAGCTGGCGGAGTTCGAGGCGCACCGCGCGCTCGGGTACGAACCGGGCAACGAACTGGCGCAGGCGGTGTTGCAGGCCCTGGCCGAACGGCCGACGACGCCCGTGGACGACGGTCCGTCGGCGTCGCGCCGGCGCCGGGCGCGGGTCAGCGCGCGGCGGCGCGCAGGCGGTCGAGCACGCGGCGCGCCTCGGCGTCGAAGACGCCGCCGCCCTGATCGAGACGCTCCGCCTCCTCGAGGGCGGCGCGCGCGCCGGCGGCATCGCCGCGTCGATCGAGGAGGAGCCCGAGCGCGCGGCGGGGCACCGGTGACGCCGGGGCGACCCGGGCCGACTCGCGGTAGGCGGCGATCGCCTCGGCCTCCCGGCCCGCCCGCTCGTGCGCCCGGCCGAGGCGGTAGAGGAGCAGTCCGTCGCCCGGCCGGCGCGCGACCGCGTCGCTCCAGGCGGCCGCGGCGCCCGGATCGCCCGCGGCGTCGAGCGCCAGCGCCAGGTTGACCGCGTACTCCGCCTCGCCGGGGGCGATCCGGATCGCCGCGCGCCAGGCCTGCGCCGCCTCGTCGGCCCGTCCGAGGGCGAGCCGTGCGCCTCCGAGATTGTTCCAGGCGCGGTCGCTCCCGGGGTCGATCCCGACCGCGCGCTCGAGCGGCTCGATCGCCTCCGCCGGGCGGCCGGCGCGGGTCAGGGCGGCGCCGTAATTCACGAGGTAGGTGACGCTTCCCGGCTGCTCCCGCAGCGCCTCGCGATAGTGCGCGAGCGCCTCGTCGAGCCGGCCGCGGCGCGCCAGAAGACCGGCGAGGTTGAACTGCGCGTCGGCGAAGTCCGGCCACAGGGCGATCGCCTCGCGGTAGGCGCGCTCGGCGGTGGCATCGTCGCCGGCGGTCTCCGCGGCGGCACCGTAGTTGAACTGCGCCCGGACGCTCCGGGGGGTCGTCGCGACGGTCTTCGCCTGGATCGTGAGGTCGTCGTGGAAATCGCGCAGGCGGAGTCCGCTCAGGAACGCTCCGCCCAGAAGCGCCGCGGCGATCCCGACGCGCGCCGCGCGACCCAGGAGGCCCGGAAGCGTCGCGGCCGCGGCGGCGACACAGGCGCCGATCAGGGCGAAGCCGACCGACGGCAGGTAGAGCAGGCGCTCGGCCATGATCGTCCCGATCGGGACCAGGAGATTCGACACCGGAGCGAAGGCGATCGCCATGAAACCGAACCCGAATGCCGCCGCGGGGCGTCGCCGCCACAGGAACACCGCGCCGCCGAGGACCACCGCCGCGAGACCGGCGCCGGCGAGCGCCCCCGGAGCCACCAGCGAATCCGCCGGCGCGATCGCGTCGTAGGAGTAGTCGAGGCTCAGGGGAAACGGTTCCACCAGGAGGCGCGCGTACCGGGCCGCCACCAGGAGCGCGGTGGCGGTCGACTGCGGGAACGCCAGGTGCGCGATCGGGTTGTCGATGAAGTGCGTGAAGGCCGCCGGCGAGACCATCCCGAGCACGCTCGTGCGCGCCACCAGCAGGCCCGCGAGCGCCGCCGCGAACGCGGCATGCACGCCCCAGGCGGGACCGACGTCGCCCGC
>DATKFL010000156.1:0-3657 GCA_035511355.1 Dongiaceae bacterium | reverse complement strand
ACGTCTCGTATCCGACCAAGAGCGTCCCCCTGACGCTGGGGGATCGGGTGCTGTACCACGCCGGCGACGACGGCGCGGTCGACTACCTGCGGCTCAACGCCAACCCGCGCGGGGTGTCGGACGATCGCTACTCGTCGCTGTACCGCTGGGAGGAGCGGCGCACCCGCGAGGAGCTCGAGGCTCTCGTGCGCCAGCGGGTCGACGTCGGCACCCTGATCGACGTCGAGCCGACGCGGCGCGGCGTCAGCGGCCGGGTCGTCGAGGTGCGGCTCACCGGCAGCCGCGGCGAGTTCACCCTGCGCGGTTTCCGGATCCGCACCGCCTTCGGCGTGCGCGAGAACCTGTTCACCATCGACCGGACCCGCGGCGCCGACGGCAAGGTGGCGTCGTTCATCTTCAGCGGCAAGGGGTGGGGGCACGGCGTCGGGCTCTGCCAGGTCGGGGCGTACGGCATGGCGCTGCGGGGCAAGCGCTTCGACGAGATCCTGGCGCACTACTACACCGGCGCGGAGCTCCTCGACACGACCCGTCCCGCCGCAGCGCAGTCCGGCATTCCAGCCGCGCCGCCGCCCGCGGCCGCGGCGCCGGCGAACGACGCGCCCGCGGCCGCCCCGGGTCGTTGACACCCCCTCCGCCTCCTCTTAGAATCACCGGCGCTCGGGACGGCGGACCGCTCGCGCCGCCGCTCGTCTCCCGCGTGGAGGCCGGGTGCCACCCCACGAAAGCGTCATCCGCGGTCGTCTGAAGTCGCTCAGCATCGCCGACGTCCTGCTGTTCCTGCGCGGGTTGAACCGGACCGGCCGGTTGAACCTGCAACGCGCGGGCGTCGAGATCCTCCTCGACCTGCGCGGGCCGTACGTCGTGCGCGCCGCCTCGTCGCGCCCCGAGGACCGCCTCGAAGAGGTCCTGGCCCAGACCGGGCGGATCACCCCCGAGCAGGCGGACGATTTGCGCGCGCGCCAGCGTGACCACGCGGAGGCCGGCATGGGGAGGGCGCTCATCGCCTCGGGCCTCCTGACGCCGCGCGATCTGGTCGCGGCGCGGCGCGATCAGGCGCGTCGCATCGTGCTCGGCCTGTTCGACTGGACCGAGGGGGAGTACCACTTCGAGGACGGCCGCGCGCCGTCGGGCTGGTCGACCCCGGTCGACCTGCCGATCCTGGATCTGGTGGCGGACGGCATCCGCGCCGCCGCCGACACCGGGCTGTTCTCCGAGAGGCTGCCGTCCCCCGACTGGATCTTCGAGCCGGTCGGCGGCGGGGCGGCGTTGCCGCTCGAGCCGCACGAAGAGCGGCTCCTCGAGCTCCTCGACGGGCGGCGCACCATCGCCGAGCTGGAGGGGATGCACGAGTTCACCGAGAGCGAGGCCCGGCGGGTGCTCTTCCTGCTGCTGACCCTCGGGCGGATCCGGCCGCGGCCGCAGTCCGGCCCCGGCGACGGCGGCGAGCCGCTCGAGCAGATCATGCGCCGGTTCAACGGCATCTACGGGCGGGTCTACCAGTACATGACCATCGAGCTGGGGCCGATTTCCGAGAACCTCCTCGGCGCGGCGCTCCGCGACCTGGGGGAGGGGGCGGCGCCGATCTTCCGGCGCGCGCGGCTCGCCGGGGACGGCACCCTCGACGAGGGGCTGATCGAGGAGAACCTCCGCCGGGTGTCGCAGACGGCGCGGCGCGACGCGCTGGTCGAGGGTCTCAACGAGCTTCTCTACCGGCAGCTCCTGGTGCTGCGGCAGACGCTCGGGCCGGAGCACGAGCGCAAGGTGCTCAACGCCCTGAAGCGCGACGGCCTCCTGGCCGCGGCGACGGGAGGCGCGCGCGCATGACGCGGAACCGATGAGCGCGCTTCTCTACCAGCTCGGCGGGCTGGTGGTGGTGCTCGACCTGCTGTATCTCGCCTGGCGGCGGGACGCGGCCAACCCGGCGCTCTTCCGCGGCGGTCTCGCGGTCGCGGCCGCCTGCCTCGCGGGCGGGATCGTGATCACGATCCTGCAGCGGGCGAAGGCCGGCATGCGCGCCAAGGGATGCCCGCGCTGCGGCCGGCCGGTGGCGCGCGGGCGGATGTTCTGCGACGAGCATTTCGCCGAGACCATCAACCGCTACCGGGACGAAGAACGCCAGCGCGGCGAATGATCCCCCGATGCCTGCCTCGTCCGGACGGCCGGTCGTCCTGGTCGTGGTCGGTCCGACCGCGGTCGGAAAAAGCGCCTTCGCGCTCGACCTGTGCGAGCGCCACGCGGGCGAGATCGTGAGCGTCGACTCGATGCAGGTCTACCGCGGCCTCGACGCCGCGACCTCGAAGCCGACCGCGGCGGAACGCGCCCGGGCGCCGCACCACGGCGTCGACCTGGCGGAGCCGGGGGAGGACTTCTCGATGGGGGACTTCGTGCGCGCCGCGGAGCGCGCGATCACCGGGATCGTCGCGCGCCGCCGCCTGCCGGTCCTGGTGGGGGGCACCGGACTGTACCTCAAGGCGCTCCTGCGCGGCATGGCGGCGGCGCCGCGTCGCGACCCGCGCCTGCGCCAGCGTCTCCTCGATCGGGCGGCGCGACGCGGGGTGGCTTCGCTCCATCGTCTCCTGACCCGGCTCGACCCGGACAGCGCCGCCCGCCTCGGTCCGCGCGACCGGCAGCGCCTGGTGCGCGCGCTCGAAGTCCGGATCGCCGCCGGCCGGCCGCTGTCGGCGGTGCTGCGCGACGAGCCGTTCGGGGTGGAGCGCTACGACGCCGTGAAGATCGGCCTCGACATGGATCGACGGGCGTTGTACGCGCGCATCGACGCGCGGGTGGACCGGTTCTTCGCCGCCGGGCTGGTCGACGAGGTGCGCCGGCTCCTCGGCGCCGGACGGCCGCCGGCGGCGAACGCCTTCAAGGCGATCGGGTATCGCGAAGTCGCGGCACACCTGCGCGGCGAGACCGATCTCGAGGCGGCGATGGCCCTGACCCGGCGCAATACCCGGCGCTATGCCAAGCGGCAGATGACCTGGTTCCGGCGCGAGACCGGGGTCGCCTGGTTCAGCCTCGATCCGGGCGCCTCCGATCCGTGCACCGCGGCGCGCGCGGCGGCCGCGGCGGGGCTCGCCGCGAAGGGATGGCCGGCATGGGCCTGACGATCGCGAACCTCCTCACCATCGCCCGCATGGTGATGATCCCGCTCCTGGTCACCCTGATCCTGTCGAACCATCACGGCGGGGCGCTCCTGGTGTTCGTCACCGCCGGGGTGACCGACGCCCTCGACGGCCTGATCGCGCGGCGCTACCGGCAGTCGAGCGCCCTCGGGGCGTTTCTCGATCCGACCGCCGACAAGCTCCTGATGACCGCCTGCTTCATCATCCTGGCGATCCCGAATCATCCGAAGTCGATCCCCGATTTCGAGGTGGCGAATCACCTGCCGGTCTACCTGACCATCGTCACCATCAGCCGCGACGTCTTCATCGTGATGATCGCGCTGCTCATCCACCTGACCTCGGGAACCCGCGCCTTCCCGCCGAGCGGCCTGGGAAAGGCGACCACCGCGGTGCAGATTGTGACGGTCGGCACGGTGCTGCTGCTCAACTTCCTGGCGAAACCGGCGCCGATCCTGGTCTCGGCGCTCGGCTGGCTCACGCTGGCGCTGACCCTCGCGTCGGGGTTGCATTACATCTACCGGGGAGCGTTCAT
>DATKFL010000155.1:0-9499 GCA_035511355.1 Dongiaceae bacterium | reverse complement strand
GGAGGCCGCGCACTGCGCGGCCGGACCCGTCCCCGGCAACCCCGCGCCGCGTCGCCACCCAAGGTCAACTTGACAGCCTTTTCCCCACCCACCTAGCATCGTGCTTTCCGAAAGACATCCGATGCAGCAGATATCGCAGCGGCTCGCCGACCTCGTGGCGCGCGGTCGGGACGTCGTCGTCCTGACCGGCGCGGGGATGTCCGCCGAGTCGGGCGTCGCGACCTTCCGCGGCGCCGGCGGACTGTGGGAGAACGAGCCGGTCGAGCGGGTCGCGACGCCGGAGGGATTCGCGCACGATCCGCTGCGCGTCTGGCGCTTCTACGAGGCGCGACGGCAGCAGATCGCGGGAGTCGCGCCGCACGCCGGGCACCGCGCGCTCGCCGACTACGCCGCGCGGCATCCGGGGATCGTGACGGTGACCCAGAACATCGACGGCCTGCACCAGGCGGCCGGCGTCGAGGAGGTCATCGAGCTGCACGGCTCGCTCATGCGGGTGCGCTGCACCCGCGACGGCGGCGCGCGCGAGGACCGGCGGGTCCCCTTCCCCGCGCTCCCGCCCCGCTGCGACTGCGGCGCGATGCTCCGGCCCGACGTCGTCTGGTTCGGCGAGGCGCTTCCCGAAGCGGCATTCGCCCGCGCCCACGACGCGTCGCGACGCGCCGCGCTCTTCCTCGTCATCGGGACCTCGGCGCTGGTGTATCCTGCCGCCGGCTTGCCGGCCGTGGCGTCGGCGGCCGGCGCCTGGGTCGTGGAGATCAACCCCGAACCGACGCCGATCTCGGATCAGGTGGACGAAGTCCTGCGCGGCCCGGCGGGGGCGATCCTGCCGGCGCTTCTCGGCGCCGTCCCGACCCCCGACAGGTGACTGTGATGCGCGGCCTCTATCTCGACGCCTTCTCCGGAATCAGCGGCGACATGATGCTCGGGGCGCTGGTCGACCTCGGGGTCGGGGTCGCGCACCTGCGCCGCGCCCTCGCGACGCTGCCGGTGAAGGGGTACACGATCACGGCGCGCGCGACCCGTCGTGCCCATCTCGGCGGCACCAAGGTCTCGGTCGACGTCACCGGCCGCCAGCCGGAGCGACGCCTCGCCGACATCCGCCGAATCGTCGAGCGCGCCCGCCTCTCCCCTCGAGTCAAGGCCCTGTCGATGAAGACCTTCGAGCGGCTGGTCCGCGCCGAGGCGCGGGTGCACCGCACGACCGTCGATCACGTCCACCTGCACGAGGTCGGCGCGGTCGACGCCATCGTCGACGTGGTCGGGACGATGATCGGCCTCGAGGCGCTCGGCTGGCCGCGGGTCGTCTGCTCGCCGCTGCATGTCGGCTCGGGGACGGTCACGATGGAGCACGGCACTTTTCCGGTGCCGCCGCCGGCGGTGGCGGAGCTCCTGCGCGGCCGCCCCTGCTACGCGACCCACGTCGAGGGCGAGCTGGTCACTCCGACCGGCGCGGCGCTGGCGACCACCCTGGCGACCGGCTTCGGGCCGCTCCCGTCGATGCGCCTGCAGAAGGTCGGCTACGGGGCCGGGACGCGCGAGTACCACGACCATCCGAACCTCCTGCGCGCGCTCCTCGGCGACTGGGTCGACGAGGCGGCGACCCGCGAGACCGTGATCGTGGTCCAGACCACCATCGACGACATGAACCCGCAGCTGTACGGCCATCTCATGGAGCGGCTGTTCGCGGCCGGCGCGCTCGAGGTGTTCTACACGCCGATCCAGATGAAGAAGAACCGCCCGGGGACGATGGCGACGATCATCGTGCCGCAGGGGCGGATGGAGGCGATCACCGAGGTCGTCTTCCGCGAGACGACGACCATCGGCTTCCGGTACCTGCCGATGGGCCGGATCGAGATGGCACGCGAGATCATCACGGTGCGCACCCCGTGGGGGCCGGTGCGGATGAAGGTGTCGCACTACAACGGAGCGATCATGCAGTCGACGCCCGAATACGAGGACTGCCGGGCGCTGGCGCTCAAGGCCGGTGTGCCGCTCAAGGAGGTCCAGCGCGCCGCCGTGGAGGCGCCGAGGACCCCCGGCAGGCGGACGGCGCGGCGGCGCGCGGCGCGGCAGAGGGTCCCTCGGACGGCGGCGCGGCGACGCGGAGGACGGCGATGATCTACGACCGTGAGAAGGCGACCCGCATGCTCAAGGTGGCGCTCGAAGTGACCGCGGGCGCGCTCGATCTCGCCGCCCGGCCCGGCGGGGAGCCGAGCCTGCGCCTGCCGGCGATGCAGGTCGAGAAGACCCTCCGCACGCTCGCCGCCAAGGGGGACGTCGACGCGATGTACGGCGAGTACCTGCGCGCCCTGAACGACGGCAACGCCTTCGGCCAGGTGCTGGAGCGGGTGCACCAGAAGAGCCTCGAGTCGGAGTTCTACCGCTTCGTGAAGCTCTACTGGGAGCGCGACTGATGCCGGAGCCGGGTCGGCCGTTCTACGTCACGACGCCGATCTACTACGTCAACGACGCACCGCACATCGGGCACACCTACACCACGGTCGTCGCCGACGTCGTCGCCCGCTTCCGGCGGCAGCGCGGCGACGACGTCCGCTTCCTGACCGGCACCGACGAGCACGGGCAGAAGATCGAGCGCGCCGCGAAGGCGCGCGGCGTCCGCCCGATCGAGCTGGCCGACCAGGTGGTGGAGCGCTACCGCGAGCTCTGGAAGACCCTCGGCATCGGCTACGACGACTTCATCCGCACGACCGAAGCGCGTCACCGGCGGGGGGTCGAGGCGCTGTACGCGAAGATCGCGGCGCAGGGCGACATCTACAAGGACAAGTACGCGGGGTGGTACTGCACCTCCTGCGAGTCGTTCTATCCTGAGAACCAGATCGTCGACGGCAAGTGCCCCGACCAGGGGCACAAGGTCGAGTGGACCGAGGAGGAGTCGTACTTCTTCCGGCTGTCGCGCTACGAGAAGCCGCTGCTCGATCACTATCGCGCCCACCCGGAGTTCGTCTTCCCCGACACGCGCCGGAACGAAGTCACCGCCTTCGTCGCGGCGGGGCTCAAGGACCTGTCGATCAGCCGGTCGTCGTTCACCTGGGGGATCCCCTTCCCCGCCGACCCGAAGCACGTGGTCTACGTCTGGTTCGATGCGCTCTCCAACTACGTCACGGCGCTCGGCTACGGTGCCGACCGGACGCTGTACGACCGCTACTGGCCGGCCGACATGCACCTCGTCGGCAAGGACATCCTGCGGTTCCACGCGGTCTACTGGCCCGCCTTCCTGCTGTCGGCCGGCGAGCCGCTGCCGAAGCGGATCGTGGCGCATGGCTGGTGGCTCCGCGATGCGGCGAAGATCTCGAAATCACGAGGGGGCGTCGTCGACCCGCTGCCGCTCATCCGCGAGTTCGGGGTCGACGCGGTGCGCTACTTCCTGATGCGCGAGATGGTCTTCGGGCAGGACGCGTCGTACTCGGACGAGGGGTTCATCGAAAGGGTCAACACCGACCTCGCGAACGATCTCGGGAACCTCACGAGCCGCGCCCTCAAGATGATCGAGGACTATCGCGGCGGCGCCATCCCGGCACCCGACCCGGCGTTCGACGACGCCGCGCTCCGGGAGGCCGCGCGCGCCGCGTGGAACGGGTGCGTCGCCGACTTCGACGCGCTCGCGTTCCAGACCGGCCTGCAACGGGTGTTCGACTTCGTCGGCCTCCTGAACCGCTTCATCGTGCAGCACGAGCCATGGAAGCTCGCCAAGGACCCGGCGGCGGGGCGCCGGCTGGACACCATCCTCTACGACGTCGCCGAAGGGCTCCGGGTCGCCGCGGCGCTGCTCGCACCGGTGATGCCGGAGTCTTCGACCCGCCTCTGGTCGGCCGTCGGCGCGCCGGGCGAACCCGCCGGCTGCCGGCTCGACGCCTTCCGCTGGGGGGTGCTCCCGCCCGGCGCCCGGATCACGCGCGGCGGGGCCCTCTTTCCGCGCATCGACAAGGCCGCCTGGCTCAAGGCGGCGGCCGATTCCAGGGAGACACCGATGTCCGGCTCCGACACCCCGACCACACCCCCGCCGACCGCCGCACCGGCGCCGGCCGCCGCCCCGGCCGCCGCGCCGACCGCCGGCGCCGAGATCACCATCGACGACTTCGCCCGGGTCGAGCTCCGCACCGCGAAGGTGATCGCCGCCGAGAAGGTGCAGGGGGCCGACAAGCTCCTGAAGCTCACCGTCGACATCGGCACCGCCACGCGCACCATCGTCGCCGGCATCGCGGCGCGCTACGCCCCGGAGCAGATGGTCGGCCGCACGATCGTCGTGGTCGCCAATCTGAAGCCGGCGAAGCTGCGCGGGGTGGTGTCGGAGGGAATGCTGCTCGCCGCCTCCGACGCCGGCGGTGCGCCGTACGTCCTGATGCCGGACGACCCGTCGGTGCCGGCCGGCTGGCGCGTCAAGTAGCCCCCCGTGGCGCCGGCGGCGGTCTACTCCGACAGCCACGCGCACCTCACCTACGACCGCTTCGACGCCGACCGCGACGCCGTCCTCGCGCGGGCGCGCGCCGCCGGGCTGCGCTGGATGATCACCATCGCGTCGCGCATCGGCGACGCGCCGCAGTGCATGGCGCTCGCGGAGGCGCACGACGACATCCGCTTCGTCCCCGGGGTGCACCCGCACGAGGCGAAGCACTGGACGCCGGAGATCGCGCGCGGCATCGAGCGCGCGGCCGCGCACCCGAAGGCGGTCGCGATCGGCGAGATCGGGCTCGACTACCACTACAACCTGTCGCCACCCGCCGAGCAGCGCGCCGTCTTCCGCGAGCAGATCCGCATGGCGCGATCGCTCGCGATGCCGATCGTCGTGCACACCCGCGCGGCGTGGGACGACACCTTCGCCATCCTGGGCGACGAGAACGGCGCCGCACACGGCGGGGTGATGCACTGTTTCTCCGGCGGGCCGGCCGAGGCGGAGCGTTGCCTCGGGATGGGATTCGATCTCTCCTTCGCGGGGCCGATCACCTTCAAGAACCCCGGCGGACTCCCCGAGGCGGCGGCGCTGGCGCCGCTCGACCGCATCCTGATCGAAACCGACGCGCCCTACCTGACGCCGCATCCGCATCGCGGCGAGCGCAACGAGCCGGCGCGTGTCCTCCTGGTCGCGGAAAAGATCGCCGCCCTCCGCGGCCTCGCGCCGGAAGCGGTCGGCGCCGCCGCGACCGCGACCCTCGAGCGGGTCTTCCGGCTCCGGTCGGGGGGCGCCGCGACGCGTTGACGCCCGACCGACCCGGGGCGTACGATTCCCGCATGAGCCACTGCCTGCGGTGCGGCGCGAACCTTTCCGATCAGGAATCGACCTGCGAAGGCTGCGGCCGGCTGATCGCCGGCGCGCGGCGCGTCGCGCAGGCGCCGCTCGAGGAGGAGGCGGCGCTGCTCTACGACCTGCTCGAGAGCGCCGGCTTCGAACCGATCCTCGCGTGGCTGGAGAGCGGCGATCGGCCGCGCCCGGTGCCGCGGGAGCGGTCGGTCGCGCCGGCGGCCGGACTCCTGCCGCCGGTCACCACCCCGTTCGCGGTCTACGTGCGGGAAGAGGACGCCGACGAGGCGACCCTGGTGCTCGAGGATGCCCGGCGCCAGGGCGTCAGCGAGGAACCAGCTTCTTTCTGAAGCGTCCCAGCCGCGGCAGCGACATCGGCCCGCGCGCCGCGGGAGCCGGCCCGTCGTCCAGCGGATGCACGCCTTCGCCCCGCGCCGGCGCGCGCGCCGGACGCACCTTCTCGATCAACGCGACGATCTGCGCCTCGAGCCGATCGCGCACTTCACCGAAGGCCCGATGCACCGCGTCCGGTCCCCCGGGGGCCCAGGTGGGATCCGGGGTCGACCAGTGCTCCATCGGATAGGCGCGCACCGAGACCGGGCAGAGCATCGCGGCGCTGTCGCACAGGGTGACGACGAGGTCGAACGGCCCCGGCACTTCGTCGATCCGCTTCGAGAAATGCCGCGAGATGTCGATCCCCCGCTCGCGCATCACCGCCACGGCGTAGCCGCTCACGCCGGCCGGCATCGTCCCGGCGCTGTGCGCCTCGATGCGGCCGCCCCCGAGGTGGTTCGCGAGGCCCTCGGCCATCTGGCTGCGGGCCGAGTTGCCGGTGCAGATGAAGAAGACCTTGAAGGGGGCGTCGCTCATGCGGGGATTCTAATCCAGGCCGGGGACTCCGCCAGCCCTCGAGGCGGTCCCGGCCGCAGATCGACTCCGTCCCCCCCTCTCCCGCGAAGTCGCTTTTGTGTGCCCCAGGTCACCGTCCGGACGCGATCCTGACCTAGAATAGCGGCGCCGACTGGTTCAATCCGATGACCATGCACCCAACGACGCACCGCGGAGACTCTGCGGACGCCGGCCCCGAGGGCCGCGCCCTCGCCACCCTTCTCGACGAGAACTGGGAGTGGCGCCTGCGCGAGTACCCCACCCTCGCGACCGCCGTCGGGGACCCGCGCTACGACCACCTGTGGGGCGATGCGTCGCTCGCGGCGCACGAGCGGCGGGCAGGCGAGCTGCGCGGGTTCCTGAACCGGGCACGCGCCATTCCGGCCGGCCGCCTCGACACCGCCGCCCGGCTCAACCACGAGCTCTTCCTGTACGAGATGGATCTCGCGGTCGCCGGGCTGCGGTTCCGCGACGAGATGATGCCCCTGAGCCAGATGAGCGGCGTCCACCAGGACGTCGCCGACATCGTGCAGATCTCGCCGCGCCGGCACCTCGCCGACCTGCAGAACATCGAGGCGCGCCTGCGCGCCGTCGGCGTCCTGGTCGACCAGACCATCGAGGCGATGCGCGAGGGGGCGGCGCGGGGTCTCACGCCGCCGCGCGCCATCCTGGTGCCGGTGCCGGATCAGATCGCGGGTCAGATCGCCGACGACCCGGCATCGAGCCCGATCGCGCGGCTCATCGCCTCCGACCTGCCGGAGGGGATCGACCTCGCGGCCCGCACCCGCCAGCTCGCGGCGATCACCCGCGCGGTCGGCGAGGTGGTGACGCCGGCGTTCCGGAAACTGCGCACCTTCCTGGTCGATGATTACCTGCCGCGCTGCCGCCAGAGCCTCGGGCTGTCGACGCTTCCCGACGGGGAGGCGTGGTACGCCCACTCGATCCGCGCCATGACCTCATGCGATCTCGGGCCGAAGGCGATCCACGACCTCGGTCTCTCGGAAGTGGCGCGGATCCGCGGCGAGATGCTGGCGGTCGTCGGCGACACCGGCTTCAAGGGCGACCTGCCCGCGCTCCTGCATCATCTCCGCTCCGACCCGCGCTTCTTCTTCGACGACAAGGAGGCGCTCCTGATGTCGTACCGCGACATCTGCAAGCGCCTCGACGCGGCGCTGCCGCGCCTGTTCCGCACCCTGCCGCGGCTGCCGTACGGCGTCGTGCCGGTGCCGGAGTACTCCGAGAAGGTGCAGACGACGGCGTACTACTACCCCGGTTCGGCCGAGACCGGGCGCGCCGGCTACTTCTACGCCAACACCTACGACCTCGCGGCCCGCCCGAAGTGGGAGATGGAATCGCTCACCGCGCACGAGGCGGTGCCCGGGCATCACCTTCAGATCGCCCTCGCGCAGGAGCTGGACGGCGTGCCGGCCTTCCGGCGGCACGGCCATCACACCGCGTTCGTGGAAGGGTGGGGGCTGTATGCCGAGGCGCTCGGCGGCGAGATGGGGCTCTACAAGGATCCGTTCTCGAAGTTCGGGCGCCTGACCTACGAGATGTGGCGCGCGGTCAGGCTCGTGGTCGACACCGGGCTGCATGCGTTCGGCTGGAGCCGCGACCAGGCGATCGCGTATTTCGAGGCGCAGGCCGGCAAGGCCGGCCACGACATCCGCGTGGAGGTCGATCGCTACCTCGCCTGGCCCGGTCAGGCGCTCGCGTACAAGCTGGGCGAGCTGAAGATCAAGGAGCTCCGCCAGCGCGCCACCGCCGCTCTCGGCGAAGCGTTCGACCTGCGCGCCTTCCACGACGCGGTGCTGCTCGCCGGCGCCCTGCCGCTTCCGGTGCTCGAGCGGCGCGTCGACACCTGGATCGCCTCGGTCGTTGACACCGCGACGCCGCGGGCGGTATAAGTCGGCTTCATTCTTTGACAACACGGCCGGGACGGTCCGCGCGATGCGCGGACGTTCGAGGGAAGGGGGTGTGAATCCCCCGCTGCCCCGCAACTGTAAGCGGTAGCGAACGCCGGAGAATCCCACTGGGGGCCACAGGGCCTCTGGGAAGGGCCGGTCAGTAGAGAGCCGCAAGCCAGGAGACCCGTCCCCGCCGCACTGCTCGTGACGGACCTTTCGCGGGAAAGGGATCCCCGGTCGACCCCGGCGACAATCCCCCTTTCCCACTGAACGACCCGTCGCGAGGCATCTGCCTCGAGGGGGGGTCGCCATGGTTCGCCGTCACGTCGCCGCACCGTTCGCCGCGCTGTCGCTCGTCGTCGTCGCGCTCGCCCTGCCGCATCGGGCGATCGCCGGCACCACCACCGACTGCTTCCCCGATCGCGTCGTCGCGCTGAACCTCGGCACGGTCGCGTCGCCCCCCGCCTTCAACTCCTGGCAGCCGGGCATCGTCCTCGGTCCCCCGGGCACCACCACGCCGACCAACGGCACCCTGACCGTGGTGTCGCTCGGGCATGGCGGCTCGATCGTGCTGGAGTTCTCCGACAACAGCATCGTCGACGGGCCGGGGCCCGATTTCATCGTTTTCGAGAACGCGTTCTTCTGTTCGGCGCCACCCGCCACCGCCGCCGATCCCTGGAGCGTCTTCGCCGAGCCGGGGATCGTCGAGGCGAGCGCCGACGGGGTGAGCTGGCATCTCTTCCCGTACGACGCGGCGGCGCTCGCGCAGGTGACGACGCTGTGCACCGACAAGGCGCTGCTCGCCTCGCTGCACGGCCTGTTCGGCATCACCCCTTCGTTCACCGGCAACTGGATCGTGCCGGACGATCCGCTGGTCTTCGACCCGACCGCGCCCGGAGGCGTCTCGGGACATGGCGGCGACGCCTTCGACCTGGCGACCGTCGGGCTGAGCCAGGCGCGGTATCTCCGGCTCACCGACCCGAACCTGCCGATCGGAATCCCCGGCTCGGCCGACGGGCTCGACCTCGACGCCGTCATCGCCCTGCACGCGCACGCCACCCTCCCGGGGCTCGACACCGACGGCGACGGACTGCCGGACGACGCCGAGACGTTTCTCTACCAGACCAACCCGGCCGACCCGGACAGCGACGGCGACGGCGTGTCGGACGGCGACGAGGCGGCCACCTGCCGCGATCCGAAGAGCGCCGCGTCGACGCCGCTGTTCCTCGGTGACCTCGACCTGGAGATCGCCGACGGCGCCTCTCCGACGATCGTGCGCTGGAACACGCTCGGCCCGGGAGTCACCTACGACCTGATCCGCGGCGACGTCGCGGCGCTCCGGGCGGTCGGCGGGATGGTCGACCTCGGCATCGTGACCTGCGTCGAGAACGACTCGACCGATCTGAGCAACCGGACCGTCGCCGACGCGGCGGTGCCGCCGGTCGGA
>DATKFL010000154.1:0-7320 GCA_035511355.1 Dongiaceae bacterium | reverse complement strand
CTCGCGCCGCAGCGGCATCTTCTGCTCCTCGAGCTTGGCCACCTCGAGGATGTTCTGGATCATGCGCGCCATCTGGCGGGCGCTGTCGAGGCTGCGCTGCAGCAGCTCGCCGAGCCGCGCCGGCGGCAGCTGGGTCGACTGCATCTGGATCAGCTGGATGTTCCCCATGATGCCGGCGAGCGGGTTCTTGAGATCGTGCACCACCATCTGGCTCATCGACTCCTTGAACCGCTGGATGGTCAGGAGCTCCCGGTTGGCCGCCTCGAGGGCGGTGCGCTGGCGCTCGACCTCCTCCTGCAGGGTGCGCACCCGCAGGATCGATCGCACCTTGGCGATCAGCTCGTGGCGGTTGATCGGCTTGGTCAGGAAATCGTCCGCCCCCAGCTCGAGCCCCTGCACCTTGTCCTCGATGGCGTTGAGCGCGGTCACCATGACGATCGGCAGGAGCTGGGTCTCGGGCCGCGCACGCAGGAGCCGGCAGAGCTCGAACCCCGACATCTTCGGCATCATCACGTCGAGCAGGAGCAGGTCGACCCGGCGGCTCTCGACGACGCGGAGCGCCTCTTCGCCGTCCGGGGCGCACAGCACCGTGTAGCCGTGGCCGTGCAGGATCGATTCGACCAGGCGGACGTTCCGCTGATCGTCGTCGACCACGAGGATGGCGGCCGCGGCGCGGGTGTCGCTCATCGGGTCCGTCCGGTCACGGCGTCACGGCGCGCGGCGTCGAGGCCGCTTCCGGCTCGCGGCCGCACAGGGAGGCCACGAGGTCCAGGAACCGGTGCGTGTCGAACGGCTTGGCCAGGTATCCGGTGCATCCCGCCTCCAGCGCGCGCTCCTCGTTCCCCCGCGTGGCGTGCGCGGTGAGGGCGACGATCGGCACGTTCCGCGTATCCGGCCGGGCGCGGAGTTGCCGCGCCACCGAAAGCCCGTCCATGCCCGGCAGCTGGACGTCGATCAATATGAGACGGGGTGCGAGGAACTTCAAGGAATCGAGGGCTTCTTCGCCGCTTACCGCGGTCATCACGCGATAGCGGCGCGATTCGAGCAGGTCGCGCACCAGTTTCAGGTTGGCGGGATTGTCCTCGATCACGAAAACGAGATCGCCCCCCTCCGCTTCGCGGGGCGGCGGCGCGGCGCTCGGCGCCGGCGGCCGGGAGAGCGGATGCGGGCGCAGCGCGGGCTCCGGGATCATCGGGGAGACCGGGTCCTCCGCCGTCGCTTCCTGCACCCCGGGGATGATCACGGTGAAGCGGCTGCCGCGCCCCGGTTCGCTGTCGAGCGCCACGCCGCCGCCGTGCATCTCCGCGAAGCGCTTCACCAGGGTCAACCCCAACCCGGTGCCCTGGTACTGGCGCGCCAGGGAGCCGTCCACCTGCGTGAAGGCCTCGAAAATCCGCCGGTGATCCTCGGCGCGGATGCCGATGCCGGTGTCCTCCACCTCGAGGTGCAGCATCGAGCCCGCCCGCAGGGCGCTCAGGGTCACGCGCCCTCCCTGGGGGGTGAATTTCACGGCGTTGCTCAGGAGGTTCGACAGGATCTGCTTGACCTTGCTGCGGTCGGCGTCGAGCGCCGTCCACGGCTCCGGGACGCGCGACAGGAGATCGAGGCCCTTGCGCGCCGCTTCGACCCGCAGGAGCGCCATGGCCTCCTCGACCACCGCGCCGATCTCGAACACCTCGCGCGTCAGGCGCATCTTCCCCGCCTCGATCTTCGAGAGATCGAGGATGTCGTTGATCAGCGCCAGCAGGTGGCGCCCGCTGCTGTGGATGTCGCCGGCGTAGCCGCGCTGATCGTCGTTGAGCGATCCGAACCCCGGGTCGAGCAGGAGCTCCGAGAATCCGATGATGGCGTTGAGCGGCGTGCGCAGCTCGTGCGACATGTTCGCCAGGAACTCGCTCTTCAGCGAGTTGGCGCGCTGCAATTCGAGGTTCGAGGCCTGCAGCTTCACCGCGACCACCTCGAGCTCCTGGGTGCGCTCGCGCACCTTGCGCTCGAGGTCGGCGTTCATCTGCTCGATGTCCTTGAGGTGCTGCCGGCGCTCCTCGAGCTTCTCGAGGTAGAGCTTGTAGGAGTAGTAGATGAGGACGCAGAACGGCAGCGACAGCAGGAACGAGCCGATCCCGAAGCGATCGAGGAAGTAGGCCATGCCGAGCGCCACCGATCCGCCCGCGAGGAACGACGGCGCCGACCAGAGGAAGCTCTCCTGCCAGACCTGGAACAGATTCATCCGGTTCGACAGCGCCACCACCCCGGAAATGCTGTAGGTGTTGGCGAGGTAGAAGCCGAGGGTGGAGAGCATCAGCGGCACGATGGAGGCGGCCGGGGCCAGCGACCCGGGGACGCCGCCGAACGCCTCGTAGATCGTCCCGGTCACCCAGGTGGTGATGACGAACGAAGAGATGTTGAACACGACGCGGTACATCGCCATGCGCGGCGTGCGCAGGAGGCACAGCGCGCCGATGCAGACGATGGAGGCGAGGACCGCTTCGCGCGCGCCGACGAGGAGGAGCGTCGCCAGGATGAACGGGTGCGAGATCGACATCTCGACCCGCATCCCCAGGTGCACGGCGTGCGGCGCGACGATGGCGCCGATCACGAGCAGGGAAAGGTAGGTGGTGCTCCAGTGGAGCGGGTGCCCGGCGAACAGACCCACGGCGATGGCCCCCGCCCCCGCCAGGTGCGCGAGGATGTAGGCGTTGACCGATCGACGGTTGTGGCGCATGGGCGGGCCCGCGGGGCCTTCCCGCTCCCGCTAGTTGTTCAGGGCGGCGCCGCCGGCGCCCCGCCCGATATCGTGCTTGCGCAGCTTGCTGTAGAGGCTGCTGCGGTTGATGCCGAGCACCGAGGCGGCCAGCTTCTTGTTCCAGTTGCACTCCGCGAGGGTGCGCAGGATGTACAGCCGCTCGTGCTCGAGGAGGGAGAGGCGCGCGTCGCCGGCCGGCCCGGTCGACTGGCGCAGGTTGGTCGGCAGGTCGGAGACCTCGACCCGCTCCCCCTTCGCCAGCACCACGGTCCGCTCGATGACGTTCTCCAGCTCGCGCACGTTGCCCGGCCAGGAGTAGCGTGACAGGGTTTCGAGCGCCTCGTCGCTGAACCCCCGGATCCCCTTCCCCACCTTGGTGGCGAAGCGATCGAGGAAGGTGCTCCCGAGGATCGGGATGTCCTCCGATCGCTCCCGGAGCGGCGGGATCTGCAGCGGAATGACGTTCAGGCGGTAGAACAGATCGTTGCGGAAGGAGCCGCGCTCCATCCCCTCCTGCAGGTTCTTGTTGGTCGCGGCGATCACCCGCACGTCGACGTGCAGGGTTTCCTCGCCGCCGACCCTCTCGAAGCGCCGCTCCTGCAGGAATCGCAGGAGCATCAGCTGGGTGGCCGGCGTCAGGTCGCCGATCTCGTCGAGGAAGACGGTGCCGCCGTCGGCCATCTCGAAGCGTCCCTTCTTCTGCTTGAGAGCCCCGGTGAACGCCCCCTTGTCGTGCCCGAACAGCTCCGAGTGCAGGATCCCCTCGGAGTAGACCGCGCAGTTCGCCTCGATGAAGGGCGCGGCGGCGCGCGGCGAGTTGTAGTGCAGGAGGCGGGCGATGAGACCCTTGCCGGTGCCGCTCTCCCCCATGATCAGCACGGTCGAATCGGTCGCCGTGACCTCCTTCAGGGTCTCGAGGATCTGCTGGATCTTCACGCTCCGGCCGAGCACCGAGGCGAAGGCGTGCTGCCCCTGGAGGCTCCGGCGCAGCTCGGCGTTCCGGGCGCGTTCGGACTGCAGCTCCTCGACGGTGCGGCGCCGCTCGCTGCCGAGCGCCCGGATGCGGGCCGCCCGATCGCCGAGCCGCTGGATGCCGCTCGGATCGACCGGCTTCCGGAGCACGTCCCAGGCGCCGCGCCGCATCACGCCGATCACCAGGTCGACGTCCAGGCGCGCGCCGACCGCCGCGATCGGGGTTGCCTGCGAGGTCTGCTTCATCGACTCGAGGAATTCGAGGCCGCTCTGGGGCCGATCGATGTCGATGAGCGCGAGATCGAAGGGCCGGGCCCGCACCAGCTCGAGCGCTTCCGCCTCCGAGCCGGCGGCGGCCACCTGGAACTCCGTCGGGGAGAGGGTTTCCTGTACGAATTTCACGAAGGCCGGGTCGTCGTCGAGCACCAGAATCTGCGACTTGCGGGTCATCGGCGCCTCCGATTCGTTGGTCGTGTCCACAAGGAGGGCAAGAAACATTCCACGCCGCCCGCGGGAGCCATCGCGCAAACGATGGACAGGGCGCGACTTCGGCGCTCACACAATGGTGATCGCCGGCGCGTGTGGACATTTGCGACAAAAGTGGCAGCGCCGGTGACGTGAAATGTAAGGCGGTGGCGGCGAGACGCCGCGCCGGTCGCGAGGTTCGACGCGGTCAGCCGGATGACGCCGGGGCGAGAAGATCGGCAAGTCGGCGCAGGTCGTCGATCGATGCGTCGAACGATCGGCTCTCCTCCCTCCGATAGGCCGGGATGCTGAAGCGCCGCTCGATGCGCACTGCCCGCATGCCGAGAGCGCGGGCCCCGTCGAGCTCGAGGGCGTTGCCGTCACCGACGAACAGGCAGTCGCCGGGCGGCCGCCCGATCGCCTCGCAGGCGGCGAGATAGATGGCGGGATCGGGCTTCGCCACGCCGACCCGGAAAGACCAGATGGCGGCGGCGAAGAAACGGGCGAGGCCGAGACCTTCGAACAGTTCGACCGCGCCGCTCGAGGCGTTGCTGACCAGCGCCATCGGCCGGTCGCCGTGCCCGGCCAGCCCCTCGAGTGCCGGGAGGACGTCGGGGTGCAGCCGGGTGGCGCGCGCCAGCAGCGCGCGTTCCGTCTCCACCACCTCCCGCACCGCGGCCTCCTCGGGGGGCGGCGCGCCGAGCAGAGCCGCCGCCCGGCGGACCCGCGCCGCGGCGTCGGCGATCAGGCCGACCTGCGCCTCATCCCCCGCCGCCACCCAGGCCTGGAGAAACTCCGCGGCCGGAAGACCGAGGCGCGCCGCGGCTTTCTGCTTGCCTGCGAGATAGAGATCGGGATCGATCTGACACAGGGTGTCGAACAGATCGAAGAGGATCGCGCGGCACGCCCACCGGCTCATCGGTCGTCCTCCCCTTGCCAGCCGCCCCGCCGGTCCCTAAAGTGACCGGGATGAGTCGATCCCGCCGCGCGCGCCACACCCTGAGCCTTGCGGTCAGCGCGACGCTCCTCTGCGCCGCCGCGCCGATCCCGGCGCCCTCGGCGGTCGTCTGCCCCGCCTGCCCCGCCGGGCCGGCGATCGACTCCGGACTCAAGGCGCTGCACCGCGGAGACTATCGCCGCGCCTTCGACGAATTCAAGCGCGCCGCCGACGCCGCACCCGGGGCGCCGGAACCGCTGTTCTACCCGGTCTTCGGCCGCTGGTGGCAGTACCTGTTCGCGGAGGGGAACGCGACCCGGCCGGACGGCGCCTTCGATCAGGCGTTCGAGCAGGCGCGCGCCGCCGCGACGGCGCGACTCGACGCGCAGGCGGGCGACGTCGGCGCGCTCGCCGCGATCGGCGGCGCGGAGGTGCTCAAGGCGCACGTCGAGGCGATCCGGGGCAACTACTGGCGCTCGGGACAGGAAGCGCGACGAGGCAAGAAGGCGCTCGAGCAGGCGCTCGCGAAAAGCCCCGACGACCCGACGGCGCTCTTCCCGATGGGGGCGCTCAACTACTACGCCGATCGCGTCCCGCTCGTGGTGCGCGGCCTGCGCGCCCTCTTCTTCATCCCCGGCGGCGACGCGGCGCTCGGTCTCCGCCAGATCCGCAAGGTCGCGGACGGGTCGGGGACGCTGCGCATCGAGGGGCGGTTGCTGTTCGGTCTGGTCTGCGCCGACAAGTACCAGATGGCCTACGACGACGCGCTCGGGCACCTCGACCAGGCGCTCCGGGAGAGCGGCGGCTCGGCGCTCCTGCGGGTCGCCATCGGCGACCTTCAGATCCGCCTCGGGCGGCCGGCCGAGGCGGTGGCGACGCTCAGGGCAGGTCTCACGGAAGCGATGCCCGACGGTCCCGAAGGGGCGCGCCAGCGGCGCTGGCTGCGCCTCGGCATCGTCGAAGCGCTCGCCGGCGACTGGCGCCAGGCCGACGCGGAGCAGGAGCTGACGCGCTCCCGGGAGGAGTCCGCGACCCTTTCCGAAGGGCTCGCGAAGAGCGAAGCGCGGATCGCCGGGGAACTGGCCGCCCGCCGCCAGGCGCTGCCCTTCTGGAATGGGGACCCGGCCGACCGGCGCCCGGGTTCGCCGGCGCGCGCCGCCCTCGATCGGGCGATCGAGTCGCTGCCGGACGCTCCGATCCCGCGTCTCCTGCGCGCGCGGCTGGCGCTCGACGAGGGGGATGCCGCGCTGGCCTCCGCCCTCCTCGGGCCGGAGGTCGCCGCGATCACCACCGACACGCCGGCCTGGATCGACGGATCGCTCGAGCTGCTCTATGGCCGCGCGCTCGGCGCCTCGGGCGACGCGCGCGGGGCGCGCAACCACCTCGAGCGCGCCGCCGCCGTGCGCCGCTTCCGGATGGCGGAGCAGGCGCGCCTCGAACTGGGGACGAAGGGGGAGGATGCCGGGATCTGCGCCCGCGGAGGCGCCTAGCGCTGCGCCAGCCGCTGCACCTTGCGCACGTAGTCGAGGGTCTCGCGATAGGGCGGGATGCCGCTGTGCCGCTCGACCGCTTCCTCGCCGGCGTTGTACGCCGCCAGCGCCAGGCGCACCTGGCCGCTGTAACGCTCGAGCAGTTCCTTGAGGTAGCGCACGCCGCCGTCGACGTTCTGCTCCGGGTCGAAGCTGTTTTCGACGCGCAGGCGCGCCGCGGTCTTCGGCATCAGCTGCATCAGCCCCATGGCGCCGCGCGGCGACACGGCGAAGGGGTCGTAGCGCGATTCGACCGTGATCACGGCGTGCACCAGGGCGGCGTCGACGCCGTGGCGCTTCGCGATCGCCGCCGCCATTCCTTCGAGAGCGCCCCGGTCGAAGACCTGGCCCACGCCGAGCAGCGGCTGGTTCGCGGCGCCGTCCGCAACCGGGGCGGCGGCCACGGCCGGCGCGGCGGGGTTCGAAGCGGCCGTCGGCGGCTCGCCGGTCCCCGGGGCGGGTCCCGGTTCCGCGGGCGCGGCGGGGAGGACCGCGATCGGAGCCACCGCCGGCGGTTCGTCCGGCTGCCGCCGGATCTCGAGGACCTGGCTCGTCGGCAGCGCGATCTCCCCGCCCCCGGCGATCCGCAGCCGCAGCCGGTCTCCTTCGACCTGGTAGCCCGTGACGGCGAAACTCTGGCCGTTCTTCAGAATGGCGATTTCACCCGCGCGCAG
>DATKFL010000153.1:0-8063 GCA_035511355.1 Dongiaceae bacterium | reverse complement strand
GCTTTTGTTGCTCACACCGGCGTTACGCTCGAATGGCTGGCCTCGGATATCCTGGCGGCGCCATGGTAGAGCGCCCTCTGAAGCCATTCGCGCGCCGGAGCTCTCGCATGGCCCCGGCCCGCGCGACTCGCCGCCTCGGTGGTGCTACTCTCGCAGAAAGGAGCCCGCCATGATTGAACACGAGCTGGACCGGCAGAACTCCATCCTGTACCTGCGACCCAAGTCCGCGCTCGACGAGGCGGACTTCGCGGCCCTCGCGAAGACGGTCGATCCCTTTATTGAGGAGACCGGCGGTCTCGCCGGGCTCATCATCGAGGTCGCCGCCTTTCCCGGGTGGGAGGGCCTGGGAGCGATGGCCGCCCACTTCCGGTTCGTGCGCGATCATCACCGGAAGATCAGGAAAGTCGCCCTGATCACCGACTCCGCCCTGGGTAGCGTCGGCGAGCACATGGCGTCGCACTTCGTGGCGGCCGAGATCCGGCATTTCCGTGCCGGCGAGATCGACGTTGCGAAGCGCTGGATCGCGGGCCAGAAATAGTCGCGGCCGCGCGGCAGACCGGTTCGAACCCTCGGAGGGCCGAACACGTTGAGACTGGTTGGTCCCGGGCCGGGAGAGGCGCCGGCAGGCCGCTGCCAACGCGATCGGAGGTCATCCGCCCATGCTGAAAACTTTGCTGCTCGGTATTTTCGCCTGTGGTGTCTGTGCTGTCGCGATTGCCGGCACCGCTCCAGGCATCCCGGAGATGGCCTGGATCACCGGCCATTGGGTGGACGAATCGGACGGCGATCTCTCCGAGGAAACCTGGCTGCCGCCGTCGGGGGACAGCGTGGCCGGCATGTGGCGCTGGGTGGTGGGTGGCAAGGTTAAGCTGTACGAGTTGCTCACGATCACGGCCGAGCCGGAGGGGCTGGTGATGCGCCTCCGGCACTTCGACCGGGCCGGCGTCGGCTGGGAGGACAAGGACCATCCGGTGGTCCTGCGCCTTGTGCGGACGAAAGAAGGCGAGGCGGTCTTCGAGGGTCAAGGGACGAAGGGCTTCCTCCGCCTGACCTATCGGCGCGTCGATCCTGAAACGCTCACGGGCGTCCTCGAGACCGGCACGTCGGAGAAGGACGCAACCCGGGAGGAGTTTCGCTTTCGACGGAAACCGCTCCCCTGACCAGTGGGAGGGCTCATGCCCAGGAAGCTGAAGGATGGCGCGAAATGCACCGTGGTCGAGGGAACGCACAAGGGCAAGTCGGGCATCGTCAGGGACATCAACACGAGCAAGACCGGGCACGTGACGATCACGGTCGTCCAGAAGAATGGCGAACGATTCAAGACCCTCGCGAAGAACGTCGCGCTCTAACGGCGTCGCCGCCGGACCCTCACAGGGCAATCCGATCTACAGTGTTCCGTGAGCCTTCCACTGGACCTTGATACGGTCGGGTATTCGGTCATCCATCCCGGCCTCGAATCGCGGGCCGTCGATCGGCTCGTCGATGCGCTCTCTCCGCTCGATCCGGTTCTCCGCACCTCGGGGCGCGGCGGCCTGCGCAACGTCCTGCGGCTCGCTCCCGGCGCTCTGCGAGTCATGCACTACCCCGCCGTCACCGAGATCGTCCACTCGGCCCTCGGCGCGGGCGCCTTCATGGTCAAGGGCATCCTTTTCGACAAGCATCCCGGAGCGAACTGGAACGTCCCGTGGCATCAGGACCTCACGGTTGCCGTGCGGGCGCGGACGCAGGCGGCCGGCTACGGCCCCTGGTCGGTCAAGGCAGGTGTCCTGCACGTGCAGCCGCCGGTGCAGGTCCTCGAGCGGATGCTGACTCTCCGCCTGCATCTCGACGACTGCGACGACCGCAATGGCCCGCTGCGGGTCCTGCCGGGATCGCACCGGCACGGAGAGATCGCCGGCCATTCCCTGCGCGCGGCGCGCGAGCGCTATCCGGAGGTCACATGCCCGGCCTCGCGCGGCGGCATTCTTGCCATGCGTCCCCTGCTCATGCACGCCTCCTCGCGTGCCGCCACCGCGACGCGCCGCCGGGTGCTGCACCTCGAGTTCGCCGCGCGCGAACTGGCGGAGCGGGTGGCCTGGTTCGACCGCTGGCAGTGCGCGTGATGACCCGCGTGCTTCGGAACCCGGTGACGCTGTTCCTCATGTCATTCCTGCTGGTCTCGCCGGTATCCCGGGCCGCGCCGGAAAACGCCGTCTGGGTCTGGTTCACGAGTTGCGGCGGGCCGACCCTGACCGTGGAAATCGTGATCGACAAGAAGGTCGTCCACAAGGCCTCGGTCCCGATCTGCCATACCGACAGTGACACGCTGCGCGCGCGCAACGAGAGCCGTTCGATCGCAGTGCGCCTGACGCCGTCCCGGGCCATCCAGTGGACCGGGTATCGCGATCTACCCGACGTGACCCCCGCCGATCGTCCGCTCACATTCAACCTATGGGAAGCGGAGGCGGGCGTCGCGGACCTGAGCATCGGCGTGTCCGTCATGGACAAGCAGACCAATTTCATGAACACGGTGCACGTCGCGCACCCGGATCGACGCGACGAGACCGAGATCGCAGCCGGGGTCGTCGTGGTCACATTTCCCCATGGGGCCGGCGCGAAGTCCGTGAAGCCCTGATTCGCCAGCCACGAACAGAAAGTGGGGGGCGCCCCGGCAGATCGATATGGCGCCGGGGCGGGGCTCGCGGCATTTTCCCGGCATGCGCACCTGGGTGGCAGGGCCCGCCATCGGGCTCGCGATCGGCCTGGGGCTGACCGCTCCGGCTCCGGCAATGGCGCAGACGACCGGGCTCGTCCCGCTCATCGACCTCGGCGCCGGAACGTATCAAGGATACGAGGGCGGCCTCTACCCCGGCGGGTCGAACCTGCCTCCCGAGGCGCATCGGCTCCTGGCGCTGGCCGCCGCCGGGCGCATCGTGCCGCGCGACGCCGCGGGCAATCCCGATCCGAACGGCCTGATCGTCCTGATCGCGGTCGGCATGTCGAACACGACGCACGAGTTCGCGGTGTTCGAGCGCAATGAAGACGCCAACCCGGGACGGAACGCGCGCGTCGTGCTGATGGACACGGCCCTGGGCGGGCAGACCGCCGCCATCATCGCCGACCCGGCGGCAAGCTACTGGACCGTCATGCAGCAGCGGCTCGCGGCGATGGGGTTGAGCGCGGCGCAGGTGCAGGTCGCCTGGGTCAAGGAGGCCGACGCGCAGCCGCCGGACGATTTCCCCGGCCATGCGCAGCGACTGCGCGACGAGCTGGAACGGGTCGCCAACAACCTGCACGACAAGTTCCCCAACCTCGCGCTCGCCTACCTGTCGAGTCGCATCTACGGCGGCTACGCCGCGCCCGGATCGCTCAACCCCGAGCCGCAGGCGTACGAGTCGGGCTTCTCGGTGCGCTGGCTCATCGCCGATCAGATCGCCGGCGACCCGGGGCTGAACGACGGCCGGCTGGCCGGCCCGGTCCGCTCACCGACTCTTCTCTGGGGGCCGTACCTGTGGGCGGATGGGACCAACCCCCGAAGCGACGGGCTGACCTGGCTCATCGGCGATCTCGAGGGGGACCACACGCATCCGGCTCCCTCCGGCGAAGCCAAGGTCGCGGCGATGCTCTCGGGCTTTTTCGCGGGCGAGGAGACCGCGGCCTCGTGGTGGCCGGCGCGCGCCGATGCGACCCTCCTGGCGATCGACGCGCGCGACGACGCCAGCGTGCGCGCCGCCAGTCCCGGGGTGAACTTCGGCGCCGATCCGCTTCTGCTGGCGCAGGGCGGCACGGCGCCGATCGATACCTACCTGGGATTCGACCTCACCTCCACCGGTCGGCCGGCGCTCCTCGCGAAATTGAGCCTGCGGGTGTCCGCGGGCGGCGGCGGGAACGTGGCTCCGGTCGCCGATGCGTCGTGGAGCGAATCGAGCATCACCTACGCCACCGCGCCGCCGGCCGGCGCGCCGATCGTCAGCCTGCCGCAATCGTCGCGTGACGGGACGATCGCCGCCAACGTGACCGCGACGGTCAACCTGGACGCCGACGCGCAGGTCGCCTTCGCGCTCACCACCACCGCCGCGTCGCAGGCCAGCTACCTGAGCGCCGAGGGCGGCCAGCCGCCGCGGCTGGTGCTGGTCATCCCCGCGGCCTGCGCCGCGGGCGGCGATGCCGACGGCGATCTGCACTCCGACGGCTGCGACTGCGCCCCTGCCGACAGCGGGGCGTTCGCGATCCCTCCGGAGGTCGCGAGCCTGCGATTCCCCGCACCCGGGACGATCACCTGGGCCAGCGCCGCGCCGGTCGCCGGAAGCGCGACCGCCTACGACGTCCTGACCGGGGATCTCGCCGAGATCGCCTCGAACGGCACCGGGCCGCACGATCTCTGCATGGCGTCGGGGCTCACGACGACGCTCGTCGCCGACACGACGCCGGCGCCCCCGCTCGGGCGCTGCTGGTTCTACTATGTCCGGGCGCGGAACGCGTGCGGAGTGGGCCGGTATCGATCCGGCGTCAACGGTCAGGATCGGCTGACCAGCGCCTGTCCCTGAGATGCAGAGGTCGGTCGTGTGCGGCTTCGATGACTGGTCGTCATGAACCATCGATCTTCTCCTGACGATCTCGAGTTCCGCCGCGCCTTCGAGGCGGGTGAGATCGCCCCCGAAGCCTTCGGCCACGCCGCCCACGTCCGGCTGGCCTACGTCTACCTGTGCGAGGGCTCCGTGGAAACCGCCGCGCAGCGGATGAAAGACTCGCTGCTCGCGTTCCTGGCGCATCTCGGGGTCGATGCGGGCAAGTACCACGAGACCATGACGCGTGCCTGGATCATGGCGGTGCACTACTTCATGGAGAAGACGCCGGCCTGCCCGTCCGCCGCGGCGTTCAGCGAAGCCAACCCCGTGCTGCTCGACAGCAGGATCATGCTGTCGCACTACTCCGCCGAGGTGCTGTTCTCCCCCGAAGCGCGGCGCGCCTTCGTGGACCCCGACATCCAGTCGATCCCGCCCCGGCCGCCGCGCGATGGACAGGAGTAGGCCGCCCCGGGCGGGGTGTGCCGGGCCGATCGGGGTCGGCGAAAAGACCCGGAACCTCCGCCGGCCGCCGTCAGTGTACTGTTCCATCTGAGGGGGGGTCGATGAACCAGCAACCCGCCGTCCGTCCGCTCTGGCGCCGGATCCTGAGACGAGTCTTCCAGGCGATCGCCGTGATCGTCGCGCTCGGCTTCGCGGCGCTGGCGTTCGCCTACTATCGCTCCGACAACGACTGCGCGGCGCTCGCGGCCGCCCGGCCGGCGAGCCCGATGAAGGCGATCTGCTACTGCGACTACGGCACGGCCGACGTCCTGAAACTCCAGGAGGTCGAGAAGCCGGTGCCGACCGACGAGCAGATGCTCATCAAGGTGCGCGCCGCCTCGGTGAACCCGCTCGACTGGCATTTCATGCGCGGCACGCCGTACTTCATGCGGATCGGGGCGGGGCTCCGCAAGCCGGCGGTGACCCGGCTCGGGGTCGACTTCTCCGGGACGGTCGAGGCGGTCGGCGGCAGGATCACGAAGTTCAAGCCGGGCGACGAGGTGTTCGGCGCCCGCAACGGCGCGTTCGCCGAGTACGTGGTGGCACGCGAGGACCGCGGCGTCATTCCGAAGCCGGCAAACATCACGTTCGAGCAGGCGGCCGGGGTCGGCATCGCCGGCGTCACGGCGCTCCAGGGTCTGCGCGACAAGGGGCACGTCGGCCCGGGGACGAAGGTGCTGATCAACGGCGGCTCGGGCGGCGTCGGGACCTTCGCGGTGCAGATCGCGAAGATGCTCGGGGCCGAGGTGACCGGCGTCTGCAGCGGGCGCAACGTCGACCTGGTCCGCTCCCTCGGCGCCGACCACGTCATCGACTACACCAAGGACGATTTCACCCAGGGCGACGTGCGCTACGACGTCATCCTCGACAACGTCGGCAACCGGACCCTGACGGAGGTGCGTCGGGTCATGACGCCGGACGGGCGCTACGTCCTGGTCGGCGGCGGGGGCCCGGACAAGGGGAACTGGATCGGGCCGATGTGGCTGCCGCTCAAGGCGCTCTTCGTCAATCCCTTCGTCAGCCAGCAGATGGGGATGATGATGGCCGATCTGACCGCGGAGGACCTGACCATCCTGAGCGGCGCGATGGAATCCGGCAAGGTGACCCCGGTCGTCGACCGCACCTTCCCCCTGGCCGAGACCGCCGAGGCGGTCCGTTACGTCGAGGCGGGGCACGCGCGCGGCAAGGTGATCATCACGATGCCCACCGCGCCATGATCCGGGCGGCGGCGCGCCCGACCGGCCTCGCGCTCGCGCTGGCGCTGTGGGCGCCGGTCGCCGGGGCGGCGCCGCGGGTCGCCGACATCGAGAAGCTCTTCGAGGAGCAGCGCACCACGTATCACGTCCCGGGAGTGACGTTCGTGGTCGTCGTGGACGACAAGGTCGTTCTCCTGGGCGCCCGCGGGCTTCGCGACGTCGAAGCCAACCGCCCGGTCACTCCCGACACGCTCTTCCCGATCGGCTCCTGCACGAAGGCCTTCACGTCGATGGCGATCGGCGTGGCGCAGGACGCGGGCCGGCTCACGCTCGACGATTCGCTGCATCGGTGGCTGCCGGAGGTGACGCTCGACGACCCCGAGGCGAACGAGCTGGTGACGCTGCGCGATCTTCTCTGCCATCGCACGGGGCTCAAGGCCTACGCCGACCTCGCGGCGGTCCCCGGCCGGCTGAGCCGGGTCGAATACGTGCGCACCGCCATGGGCGCGAAGCCGGTCGGGAAATTCCGCGGCATCTACCAGTATTCGAACGCCGCGGTCACCGCGGCCGGCGAGTCGGTCGCGCGCGCCGAAAAGACCACCTGGGAGCGGGTCGTGGAGACCACGATCTTCGCGCCGCTCGGGATGACGTCGAGCCGCACCAGTTCGTACGGGCTTCCGGCACTCCCCGACGGCGCGACCGGCTACAACTGGGACGGCACGCGCTGGACCGCGGCGCCGGTCGTCGAGAGCCTGCAGGCGATGGCGCCGGCAGGCTCGATCGCCTCCACGGCGCGCGACCTGTCGCTCTGGCTGCGCATGCTGACGAATCGCGGCGTTCTCGACGGCAGGCGCTTCGTCTCCGAGGCGACGCTCGACGATCTGATCACGCCTCACACGAAGGTCAACGACACGATGTCGTACGCGCTCGGCTGGGCGGTGTACGAGTGGAACGGCCATCGCGTCATCGAGCACAACGGCGGCTCCGACGGCCTCTCGGCCATCATCGGCTTCATCCCGGATCGCCGCGCCGGCTACGCCCTGCTCGCGAACCTGTCGCCGACCACGCTCACCAAGGTCGGCGCGCTCGGCACCCGGCTCTGGCCGCTCATCCTCGACGAGGAGGCCAAGGCGGCGACCGCGCCGATGTCGCCTCCCCACGTCGCGGCGCTCCCGCCGCCCCCGCCCACCGAGCCTGGCGAGCTCCCGACCAGCGAGCAGGTGCTGGCCCGCGCGCGGCGCGCGGCCGGCGGCCGCAACCTCGACCGCCACTTCTCGATGCGGATGACCGCCACCGGTTCGTACCTGAACCAGGGCGTCGGCGTCGAGCTCGAGGTGCTCGCGGTGGACGGCAAGCGGGTCGAGGACGAGATCCTGCTCGGAGCCGGGCGGCGGATCGGCCGCGACCGGCAGTACTTCGACGGAACGCATGGCGCGCTCCAGACCACCTTCGGCCAGGACGCCACGAACGGCGCGGACGAGGACGCCCGGGCGCGACGCGACGCCTCGTTGCACCCGCTCGTCGACGCGACCGCGCAGTACGACAAGGTGCGCGTCGATCGCCGCGTGGACCTCGACGGCGAGGAGGCCTTCGTCCTCGCCCTCACCCCGAAGACCGGCGACGAGGTCACGTGGTACGTCTCGGCGCGCACGTGGCTCATCGTGCGCCGTGACGCCGCGGGCGAGACCACCCGCTACTCCGACTTCCGCAACATCGACGGCGAGGTGGTCCCCTTCACGATGCTGACCCAGGGCCCGCTCGGCGAGCGCAGCCTGAAGGCGGGCAAGGTCGAGTTCAACCTGGCGATCCCCGCGGGGAC
>DATKFL010000152.1:0-4560 GCA_035511355.1 Dongiaceae bacterium | reverse complement strand
GAAGAGCTGGCCGAGGTTCAGGTCGCCATGGAAGATGTTCCCCTCGGTCAGGCCGAAGCGGGTCTCGAGGTCGACGGGCGACAGGATGTCGCGCGCGATCACCGACTTGCGGAAGTTCGGCGCGAACTCGGTGATGCCGTCGGTCACCCGATCGGCGAGGCGCTCGCGCTCGACAGACCAGTCCCCTTCGGCCAGCCGGTAGGGCGCGTACTCGACGAAGGCGGTCAGGACGTGCCGCCCCTCGGGGGCGAGCGACGGGTCGAGATGCGTCGGCACGACACAGTCGACGTAGGGGTTCGACGAGGCGCGGCCGTGCTTGGCCTCGTCCCAGGCGCGCTCGTGCTCCTCGACCCCGTGGCAGATGGTGAAATCGCTCCTTTCGGCGGCCGAGGCGCCGGCCGGCATCTGCGGCAGGACCGGCGCCTCGCTCAGGGCGAAGTTCACCTTGGCGCAGGGGCCGGCCATCTTGATGGCGCGCACGTCGTCGAGAAACGCCCCGTCGAGGTCCTTCGGATCGAGAAGACCGAGGAAGGTGCGCTTCGGGTCGGCGTTGCTCACGACGACCCGGGCCCGGATCTCTTCGCCCGAGTCGAGCGCGACGCCGGTGGCGCGGCCGTTCTCGACCAGGATGCGCGTCACCGCGGCGCCGGTGCGCACCGTCGCCCCCTGGGCGCGCGCCGCCGCGGCGAGGGCCTCGGTGATCGTCCCCATGCCGCCGATGACGTGCCCCATGAATCCCTGCGACAGGGTGTCGCCGCCGGACAGCGAGTGGAACATCAGCCCCGAGGCGGAGCAGGGGGTGAGCGGCCCGCCGTGCGCGCCGAGGACGTTCGAGCAGCCGATCAGGTTCTTCACCTCCGGCGACTCGAAGCGCGGGTCGACGAGATCCATCACGCTCGCGGTCAGGAAGCGCGCCAGGCGGCCGAGGTCGGCTTCGCTGATCTTGCGCAGGCGTCCGCCGAGCCGCAGCAGATCGGGAAGCGCCCGCATGCCTTCGTCGAGGGGGGGCGGCGGCTCCATGAAGAACGGCTCGAGGTGCGCCGCGAGCCGCTTGATCTCCTCGTCGAACGCGAGGAAGGCGCGCGCGTCCTTCGGCGAGATCGACTCGATGCCCCGGGCCGTGCGGCGCGGGTCCTGGTACAGGTAGAGCGGCCGGCCGCTGCGCGCCGGGACGAACAGCAGCGGGTCGCACGGCACCATCTTCAATCCGTAGCGGGTCAGGCCGAGGGCGCGGATCACCTCGGGGCGCATCATGCTGGCGATGTAGGCGCCGGTCGACGCCCGGAAACCGGGGGCGATGGTCTCGGTGACGCAGGCGCCGCCGACCAGATCGCGCCGCTCGAGCACGGTCACCGTGAGCCCCCCCTGCGCGAGCAGCCCTGCGGTGACGAGCCCGTTGTGCCCGCCGCCGATCACCACGACGTCGATCGATGGGGCGCTCATCGTCAGGCCATGATCGGGTCGTCTTCGTAGTTCGACCGGAGCAGCGCGCCGCGGCGGAAGCGATCGAAGGCCAGGGGCGCGATGTCGAGGCTCGCCCGGCCGTCGAGAATCAGCTCGGCGATGAGGCGCCCGGTCACCGGCGCCTCCTTGAAGCCGTGCCCCGAGAAGCCGCAGCACATCAGCAGCCCTTCGACCCCGGGCGCCGCGCCGAGGATCGGATGGAAGTCGGGGGTCCCTTCGAGGAGACCCGCCCACCCGCCGCGCGGCGTGCCGAGGCCCAGGCGCGGCATCGATCGCTCGAGCCGGAGCGCGACGTCTTCGATGTAGGCGTCCGAGGGCTTCGACGGATAGGCGTCGGGGTCGAGCGGTCCCTTGTAGTACGAGTTCCCCTCGGCCATCACCTGGCCGTCCCCCTCGGGCCGGTACGACAGACCGTTCACGAAGTCGTAGACGCTCGGCGTCTTCACCGGGTAGGGCTCGCCTGCGGGGGCGCGGATGACCCCTTCCTCGATCAGCTCGAGCTTGAGCGGCAGGTCGACACCGGCCATCTTCGCGACCCGATCGGCCCACGGGCCGGCGGCGTTCACGACGACCGGCGTCGCGAAGGATTCGTGCGGCGTGACGACGCCGGTGGCGCGGCCGCGCTCGACCGTGATCGCGGTCGCCGGCGTGTTCTGCAGGACTGTGACTCCCAGCCCCTTCGCCGCGGCGGCGAAGGCCACGGTCGTGCCGTAGCCGTCGCCGTAACCGGCGTCGGCCTCGTGCGCGAAGGCGACGGCGCCGTCGGTGTTCAGACCGGGGACCAGTCGTTGCGCCTCGGTCGCGTCGATCAGCCGCACCGGCACGCCATGTTTCCGTCCCAGCGCGACGTTGGTCTCGAGCGCGCCGCGATCCTTCTCTCCGACCATCAGCACGAGACCGTTCTCGACGAACCCGGAGTGTCCGCCGACGACTTCATCGAAGGTGGAGAAGAAGGCGCGCGCCTGGCGCGCGATCTCGGTGACGATCGGGGTCGAGTAGTGCTGCCGGATGACGCCGCCGGTGCGTCCGCTGCATCCGGACGCGAGGGTCGATTTCTCCAGCACGACGACGTTGGTGGTGCCGCGACGCGCCAGGTGCCAGGCGATGCTCGCCCCCTGGATCCCGCCCCCGATGATCACGACGTCGGCCGTGCGCGCCATGGTCCGCTCCGTGCAACGCGCCCGGGCGCGTCGCCGGCGCAGGATACACGACGCCGTCTCAGCGCGCGCCGGTCGGGACGCGGCGCTTCAACTCCTCGGTGAAGTTGAGAATCACCTGGAGAGGTGTGGTGCGCGGGTCGGCGCCCTCGATGATCGCGAAACGCCGGCCGTCCGCGGCGACGTCGTAGTTCACGTAGTTGCTCCAGCCGGGCAGCATCGCCGGGTCGCTCAGGATCGTGCGCGGTGGCTGCGCGTGCGGATCGTTTCCCGATGCCAGGGCGACCGACATCAGATCGTCGCCGCTCCGATAGAAGACCGCGCGTCCGTCGCGCGACCAGCGCGGCTCGGTGCCGCCCGCGGTGGAGATCCGGGTCTTGCCCCCCGACCCGTCGGCCGACGCGACGTAGATCTCGTTGCGCCCCGACTCGTCCGAGACGAACGCCACCCGGCGACCGTCGGGTGAGAAGTGCATCTGCCCCTCGGTTGCGGGGGACTCGAGGAACGGGCGCGCCTGGCGCGTGGACACGTCGAGAAGCCAGAGGTCGCCGCGCGTCGGCCCGGTGCTCTTCGAGAAGGCCAGCGTCCGCCCGTCGGGCGACCAGTCGCTGACGATGGTGTCGACGTCGTCCTGGTGCAGCATCTCCGGCGGGGCGCTGCCGTCGGACGGCATGGCGTAGATGGTGAAGGTGCGGTCGTCCGACACGAACGCCAGCCGGCGTCCGTCGGGGGACCAGCAGGGCAGAAACTCGGTCTGCGGCCGCGTGGTCAGCCGCGAGAGCACGCCGCGCTCCAGATCGACTCGCCAGAGATCGGCCGCGCCATGCTCGAACACCGTCACGGCGAGGGTCCGGCCGTCGGGGGAGATCGCCGGGTACTGGTACGGATGCTCTTCGGTCGTGATGCTCCGTTCGGCCCCGCCCGCCTCCCGCCAGACCAGGCGGCGGATGGCCGAGGTGGTGGGGAAGTAGACCAGGGTGCCGTCGGCGCCGAGGTCGAACTGACCTGACGCGTTGAAGGCGTCGACGGCCACCCCGGGCAGCACCGGGAGCGCGGCTCCGGTCAGGGTGTTGGTCGCGGCGTCGAACGGCGCGGCGTAGAGCGTGTCGCCGCGCGCGAACAGCAGATGCCCGCTCGGCGACCAGCGCGCCGAGCAGCCCTCCTCGACCAGGACGCGGCGCTCGTGGGTCCTGAGGTCGACGACGCCGACCTGCGACGCCACGGCGCCGCCCTTGCGAAAGATGGTGAACAGGACCGAATGTCCATCGGGCAGGGTCGCGGGGTGCCAGTGCCCGAGCTCCCCCGCGGCGGCGTCGGGCGTGGTCAGCGTGACCAGCGACCCGCCCGTCTGCGGCACCTGCCGGAGTCCCTCGTTGTAGGCCGCCACGTAGACCAGGCTGCCATCCGGAATCCAGGCGGGGCGCGAGGACATGTTGGCATCGGCGATCTCGACCGGGCTGCCGCCGTCAAGCGCCATCGTCCGGAGTTTCCCGTCCGCGACGATCGCCACGCGCCGGCCATCGGGGGAGATCGACGCGGCCTCGGCGCCCCTGGTCCCCGCGAGCAGGACCGCTTCCTCACGGTCCATCTGCCGCAGGGCGAGACCGCTCTTCCCGGCGGTGCAGTAGACGATTCGGCTGCCGTCGGGCGATACCGTCGGCTCGGGACCGCGCAGGTCGGGCATCGCCGCCCCGGTCATGGGGATCGCCAGGCGGCGCACGCTCCGATCGGGAGGCACCGTCTCGCGAGGGCGCGTGCGCATCACTGCAAATCCGATCGAGGCGACCGCGACCAGGGCGAGCGCCGCCATCACCGCGCGGCTCCCGAACGCGCCGCGGGATTCGCCCTGCGCGCGTTCCGTTGCGCCGGCGGTCGCCGCGCCGCCCGGATCGGTCGCGCCGATCGCCCCCGCCTCCTCGATCTCCAGCCGCGCGTCGCC
>DATKFL010000151.1:0-5905 GCA_035511355.1 Dongiaceae bacterium | reverse complement strand
CCCGCGACAAACGGCTCCGGACGGACGGCGCCCCTGGTCGTCGCCGTCGCCGCGGATGGCACGGGGTTCTTCAATTCCCCGAACACCATATCGCACGCCGTCTGGCGGAGCCGCGACAACGACAACCTCGGCCCGGTCGAGGCGCAACTGGACGAGCTGAACTTCGGGACGTCGTACGCGGCGGCATACGCCACCGGCGCCGGGGCAATCGTGCGCGACTACTTCGCGCAGGGGTTCTACCCGAGCGGCAAGCGCACGACGCTCGACCGCATGCCGTCGATCTCCGGCGCGCTGGTCAAGGCGGCGCTCGTGGCCGGCGCCGACTTTCTCGAGGAGGGCGGCTCGACCGGCTTTCCGTCGATCACCGATCGCACGGTCGCGCAGTCGCGCTCGGTCAATCTCGGGACGGTCGGCGCCGTCAACGTCGGCGTCCTCGGGAACAGCGAGCAGGGGTACGGCCGCGTGCAGCTGTCGAGCATCCTGCCGATCCCGAACTGGCCCCCCAGCGTCGGCGTCGGCGCGCCGGACACGATCGAGTACCCGGCGGCGGGTCTCCTGATCTGGGACGACATCGGCACCGCCGAGCCGCCGATCGACAACGCCGCGCACACCTTCGTCGAGCACTCCTTCACGGTGGAGGCGCCGATCTCGGTCACCCTGGCGGGCGGCGGTCGCGCCGTGGCGACCGGCCAGCTGCGGGTCGCGCTCGCCTGGCCCGATCCGCCGGGCGCCGCGCTCAGCGACGGCGCGCTCATCAACGACCTCGACCTCGAGCTCGAATCGCCCGGCCCGGACAACAACATCCTGACCACCGCCGACAACGTGGTGTACGACGGCAACGTCTACGTCGCCGGGCAGGGCGCACGGCGCGGGCAGTGGTCGCAGGGTCGCGCGAGCGGATCCGCCGACATCAACGACAAGCGCAACCCGGTCGAGGCGATCCACCTGAGCGCCGACCCGAACGGCGACGGCAGCGCCGTCGACTCCGCGCTCGTGGTCGGCACCTGGATCGTCCGCGTCCGGCGCGGCACCGGGGGCGCGGTCCCCGGGACGCTCACCCAGATCACCGGCCCGAACGAGGACGCCAACGGCAACTTCCGCCTCGACTCGGGAGAGGACACCGACTCCGACGGCCTCCTCGACGCCGCCGGTCAGCCGTTCGGCCTGATCGCCACCGGACCGGTCTTCGGCATCGGCACCCAGACCTGGAGCGGAGCGCCGCACACCCTGCCGACCGGCAACACGCATCTCGACAAGCCGACCTACGGCTGCTCCGACGACGCGCGGGTCGAGATCTTCGATCCGGACGGCACGGTCGCCGGCGTGACCGCCGCGACCACCCTGACCGTGCTCGACGCCGGCGGCGCCGTCGTCGACACCGAGAAGGGGTTCGCCTTCACCGAGGAGAGCCTCGGCACGCACCGCTTCCGATCGGCGCGTGTCCCGGTGCGGGTCGCGAGCCCGACCCCGGTCGCGAACAACGGCCTCCTCGAGGCCGACACCGGCTACACCATCGTGGTCGACTACGCCGACACGCCGATCGCCGGTCAGGGGCGCGCCGCGGTGCAGTGCAATCCCAGCCTGTTCGCCGGGGTGCTGTCGATCAGCGACGAGGTCGACGGGCCGTCGGTCTTCTCCGGCGGCTGCGACGGCGACCAGTACCCGGACGCCGGCGAGGTCCTCGGCTACACCATCGCGCTCATGAACGCCAACCGCGGCGACGACTACACCGAAGTCTCCGCCAACCTGGCGGTCTCGGGTCCGGGCGCGGCGGCGATCTCGGTCCTCGACTCGCCCAAGTCGATCGGGCGGCTGCCGGGCGGGCAGAGCGCCGGCGTGTCGTTCTCGCTCGCGGTCAACACCACGGCGCTCAACGCCCTCGCCGTGAACAACCGCATCGTCACGCTGACCCTGACCCTCGACTCGACGCTGCGGTCGAAGATCATCAGCCGGCAGTCGTTCTCCTTCACCCACGCGCTCAACTCGGACGACGAGGTGTTCCACTACTCGACCGACTATCCGGCAGGGGGGCGCGAGATCCGCGACCTGAACCGCAACTTCCAGATCGACCCGCCGAACCGGATCGACCCGTTCACCGGCATCCAGGTGCCCGACGAGGACATCGTCTTCTCGTCGATGTGGCTGACCGACGGCGGGCTGGTGCGCAACACCCTCGGCGAAGACCTCAACAACAACGGCATCCGCGACGCCGGCGAGGACATCATCCCGAACGCGCAGCTGGACAAGGGAGTCCTGGCGCTCGCGAGCGGGCCGTCGGCGAACGACAAGGTGCCGTTCAACTTCGACACCTCGAGCGACGGCTTCAACACCTTCCGCCATCCCTCGAGCGAGACCGGGTTCGGGCCGCCGACGGTCGCCTGGGAATACGTCACCTCGGGGCTGTGCGGCTTCCAGACGGCGATCCCGGACGGCAACAACGCGGTCCTCTTCCAGAACAACGGCGCCGGCATCTGGCACACCGGGGACGGCGACGCCTTCACCCCCGACGGCACCTCGACCGCCTGCGACAGCTATCTCGAACCGACCAACCCGGGGACGCCGGTCGGGGCGGAGTTCGTGTTCGACATGCTCGAATCGCCGATCATCGCCAAGGTGCACCAGACCGCCGACAGCCGCGGCCTGCCGTACACCGTCGAGTTCCAGCGCCTGGCGATGAACCTGGACCACCAGACCGTCGACGCCTACGCCGGCGGCATGATCAACCTCGACTCCGACGTCGACAGCGACGACCGGAACTGCCTGTTCTGCCAGGTCTTCTATCCGCGCTTCGGCGGCGCCTACTACGGCGTGGCGCGGTTCAACACCTATTCCTACGGCGTCTCACCGGTCAACAACAGCGAGGTGCGGCAGCGCACCTTCGGGCCGCGCGTCGATCCGAACAACTCGATCGCGGGCGGCACGGTCACCGGCGACGAGACCGGTTTCAGCGGGTTCACCATGAACTCGAACCCGTCCTCGTCCAGTCCGATCCCGACCGCGCCCCCGGACATGCTGCCGTACCCGGTGCCGGGCGCCTCGCTGCCCCTGGCGGGCGACGGCACGCCGGCGACCAACAACGTCGCCGGCCCGACCCGCAACCTCGAGCTGTCGCTGGTCGACTACCAGGACTCCTTCGTCTTCTTCCCGACCGGTCCGGGCGCGTACGAGCCGGGCGGCTATTTCAACCCGGGCCCCACCGGCATCCGCTGGCAGTTCGGCATCGGGTTCTTCGTCATCGAGAGCGGCAGCGGCGCGAACGACTACGGCCTCGGCGTGGACGACCCGGTCCTGGAGTGGGACGAGCTCCACCCGGTCGACGAGACCGCCTTCGTGCCGGCGCACACGCCGGCCTGCCAGCGTTTCGGCCAGCCGGGGCAGCCGGCAGGGCAGCAGTGCGCCACGATCGTGGTCGACCGGACGTCGCTGTACGAGTGCGACGATTCGCTCGCCGTGACCGTCAACGATCCGAAGAAGGCCGGCCAGGGCTCGATCACGGTGCAGGCCGCCTCCGAGACCGACGGCACGACCGTGCCGGCCGGTCTGGGGACGACGAGCGTGCCGAAGAAGTCGTTCACGCTCAACGAGACCTCCACGCCCGGACTGTTCCGCGGCAGCATCACGGTGACCTCGCAGATCGACAACGCAGGGACGCTGGTCGTGACGCCCGCGTCGGACCAGCTGATCAGCGTCTTCTACGTCGATCCGCTGTGCGACGGCGACGGCGACGCGCAGGCGAACGAGTCCGCGTTCTCGAACGTCGACGGCGACAATGTCGCGCAGGCGACCGACAAGTGCCCCTACGTGTACGACCCGGCGCAGGCCGACGCCGACGGCGACGGCCGGGGCGACCTGTGCGACAACTGCCCGGCGCTCGCCAACCCGACGCAGGCCGATGCCGACGCCGACGGCGTGGGCGACGCCTGCGACTTCGACGACGTCGACCAGGACGGCGTGTCGAACGAGATCGACAACTGCAAGGACGTCTGGAACCCGTCGCAGACACCCGGCTCCTCGGGTCGGGGCCTCGCCTGCGACCAGTTGACCGACCGGGACGGCGACGGCATCGTCGATCGCAACGACAACTGCGTGCGCACCTCGAACGCCAACCAGGCGAACGCCGACGGCGATGGCCTCGGGAACGTCTGCGACGGCGACTGCGCCTCGGCCGCCGTCGCGAACGCGGCGGGGGGCACCTGCCAGCGCACCGAGACGACGATCTGCACCCTCGACACCAACTGCCCGGTGACCGGGCGGTGCAGCGCCACCACCGCGACCGTCTGCGCCTCGACCGCCAACTGCCCGGCGGGGCAGACCTGCACCGGCATCGCGCAGGAGACCTGCCAGAAGGCGACCGTGACCAACGCCGGGTCCTGCTCGGCGGTGCTCGACGACTTCGACCTCGACACGGTCACCGACGCGGTCGACAATTGCCCGACGCTGTCGAACCCGCCGGTGATCCCGGGCACCAAGGTGCAGGCCGACAGCGATCAGGACGGCCTCGGGAACGTCTGCGATCCCGGGGGCACCTTCGACGACGATCGCGACGGCATCCCGGACGACGTGGTGCGTTACAACGTCGAGGTCGCCTGCCGCGCCCTGCCGCTGGCGCGCGTCATCGTGCGGCACATCGAGGCGGGCGACATCGACGGCGATCATGACGCCTTCGTCGACGCCGGCGAGCGCGGCCGGATCTACCTGACCCTGACCAACGTCGGCACGCATGACCTGAACAACGTCACCTTCAACCTGAGCAGCAGCGACCCCGACGTCGCCTGCATCACGGTTCCCTCGGTGCGGCGTACCTCGTTCCCGGCCGGGTCGACGATCGTGCTCGGCGCGATCGGGGCCGACAAGATCGCGGGCACCGGCGACGACACCGGCGACTACTTCGAGGTGGTGGAGTCGCCGACGGTGACCAGCACCAGCGGCTCCAGCCCGGCGACCCTCGACCTGGCGCTGTCGCTGATCGCCTCGGAGGCGCTCGGCACCGAGACCCGGGTGCCGGTCCGGCTCCTCGCCGACCTCGACCTGCCGGCGGGCGCGACCCAGGTCAAAATCCTCGGCCCCGACAATCTCCCGAACACCGGGGACGACGGGCTGCTGTTCGAGAACTTCGACACCGAGCGCGACGGGCAGCCCGGCATCCACATCGCGGCGCAGCCGATCGGCACCCCCGGGGTGCAGAACGACACCATCGGCTTCACGGTGGCCACCGGCGGCACCGGCCTCGGGGCGCTGTCCGGCATCGGCTGCGGCGGATTCCACGTGCCGCCCCTCGACCCCGGCTGCAAGATCGATCCGGACAACGACATGGGGTGGCACATCCACTGCCCGACCGGGGCCTGCGGGACCTCCCCGCCGTTCCTGACCCCGCCCGACGGCGCGCTCGCCTTCAGCGGCACGACCTCGCTGCACTGGGGGCACCACGTCGACCCGTCGTCGCGCACCGGCGACACGACGCGGTTCCGGCAGCTGGCGGCGTTCGTGACCAACCCGATCAACCTGGCGGTGTTCCCCGACCCCGGCGACCTCGAACTGTCGTTCTACCACATCGCCGATCTCATCACGATCAGCGATCTGAACCGGTTCGGCCGCCGCGCCGCCAGCCACGGGCCCCCGGCCGGGGCGGCGCGCCCGCTCGCGGACGAGGAGGCGTTCGACTACGCCGACGTGCAGATCCAGGTCGACACCAACCCCAGTCCCTCGGTCGACACCTGGGGCTTCTGGGACAAGCTGGTGCCGTTCGAGAACGTCTACGACCACGTGCCGCAGATCTGGAGCCGGTTCGGGACCGGGCTCACCTACTGCAACCTGACGCCGAACGACACCGGCGGCGCCGCGCCGGCGCCGCGCGGCATCCACGAGACGATGTGCTGGCCGCAGGGGGTCTGGGCGGCGTGCGGCT
>DATKFL010000150.1:0-3204 GCA_035511355.1 Dongiaceae bacterium | reverse complement strand
GTTGTCCGAGGACGCGGCCGTGGAGGGCGCCGCCGGCGGTGCTGCCGCCGATCTCCGCCGTGGTCTTCCCGGCGGAGGTGCTGCCCACGGCGGTGTGCGAGGCGGCGATCGCCGCGCGCGTCCCGGTCGCCGTGGCCACCTTGTCGAACTCGAGGGCGATCGAACCGGCCTTGTCGCCGAGACCGCGCGTGGCCGGTTCCACCGCAGCGACGTGGCCGAGCACGTTGGTCCCGGCGGGGAAGGCGACCCGATCGCCGACGAGGACCGGTTGCGTGAGCCGGGCGGTGAAGAGGTCGCCGGCGTGGCTGGTCGCCGAGCCGAGCGCCCCGTCGAGGGCGAGATGCAGTTCGGTCCCCGGCGGAATGGTGATCCTGAGGGGAGGCGGCTTGGGCGCGGACGGCTTCACGACCGGTTCGACTTCGCGCGACGAGTATTGGGGCTTCTTCCCGGTGGCCACAGCCGGCGGCGGCGTGATCGTCTCCGGCGGTGGTTCGGGTGTGGCGGCGACGGTCTCCGGCGCGGGAGGCGGCGCCTGATCGAGCGCGGCGATGGCGGTCGCCGGCTCCTGCGCTCCGTGGCGGGCGCGGGCGGCGAGGGCGATTCCGGCCACGAGCAGGGCGATGACCGCGACCGCGAGGCCGATCGTCCGGCCGCGTCCGCCGCGCTTCGCGGGGGGGCTCGGAGGGGCCGGCTTCGCGCCGACGACACCGGACATCCGCTGGGTCGCCGCGGCGATCCCCACCGTGGAGGCGTCGATCACGGTCCGGGTCACGGCGGCGGCGCGCGCTTCGGCCGGGCCCGCGCCCGCCGCCGCCTTCACGAAGGCGTCCTTGAACGCCAGCGCGTCGGGGAAGCGTCGTGCGGGATCCTTGGCGAGCGCGCGATCGAAGAACGCGTCGAGCGCGGGCGGCAGGCCCTGCGACTGCCGGCTCAGAGGCACCTGGGTGTCGTTCGCGATCGAGAAGGCGAGCGAGACGACGTCGTCCCCCTTGAACGGGCGCCGGCCGCACAGTGACTCGTACAGCACCACCGCCAGCGTGAAGAGGTCGCTCCGGCCGTCGAGGTCGAGACCGCGCACCTGCTCCGGCGACATGTAGCTGGGCGAGCCGAGGGCGGCGCCGGTCTGCGTCAGGTCGGAGGACTTCAGGCGCGCGACGCCGAAGTCGGCCAGCTTGACCGCGCCGTCCGCGTCGCGGATCAGGATGTTCGCCGGCTTGATGTCGCGATGCACGATGCCGGCCTTGTGCGCGACGTCGAGCGCCTCGGCGAGCACCGCGCCGAAGGCCGTCACCCAGGCGACCTCGGGGCGGTCGCTGCGGTCGAGCCGCTCCTTCAGGGTCTGCCCGGCGATGTACTCCATGGCGATGTAGGGGACGTGCGTCGCGGAGTCCTCGCCGGCGTCGTACACCGTGACGATTCCCGGATGCGAGAGCGAGGCGGCGGCGCGCGCCTCGCGCAGGAAGCGCGCATGGAACTGTCGCGCCATCTCATCGCTGACCCCCTCGGGGAGCGCGCAGGTCTTGAGGGCCACCTCGCGACCGAGGTGCGGGTCACGCGCGAGGTAGACGACCCCCATCGCGCCGCGCCCCAGTTCCTTCACGATTTCGTATCTGCCAATCGTCTGCATGCCTATCAATATAGGTAGCGAGATCGGCGGGGCAAGGCTGACGGAGCGGTTCTAGGGCACCGGCTCCCCGTCGGGCGGCGGCGGCACCGGAACCCGGCAGAAGCGGGAACAGAGATTGCCCGGCAGGCCGCTCGCCTCCTTGCAGCAGGTCACGCAGGCGCCCACGTTCCGCTCGGACAGGCACTGCACCGGAAGGCTGACCTGGGCCGGAGTGGCCGGGGGGGCGTCGCCCGGGGGGAGCGCATCGGTCCCGGTGAAACCGGGGGCTGCGACGGCAACCCCGGCTAGGACGACGACGACCAGGAGCGTGGAGCGGAGCATCGTTCCTCCTTTCCCGGCAGGGTCGAGAGGGGTGCCGGGGCCCGATAATTCCCGTGCGTTCCGGACAACCGGCGTCTAGGGCTGCGGCTCTCCGTCCGGAGGCGGCGGTATCGGCATCCTGCAGAACCGGGAGCAGACGCTGGCCGGCAGATCGCTCAGCGTCTTGCAGCAATTCACGCAGGCTCCGTGGTTCGCTGAGTTGAACAGACACATCTGCGGGAAGACGCCATCGGCCGCGGAAATCGCCCCGACGGCGACACCTGGCGGCAGCGGGGCGGTCCCGCTGAGGATGAGAACGGCGACGGCGACGAGGGCCAGCCTGAGGGCTCGGGTCATGGTGCCTCCTCCGGCATCGAGGACGTTGACGGCACGCGGGGTCACGGTCGAATGTGTTTGAACGCCACCCTACTCCCGGCGGGACGGGGTGGTCAACCCAGGACGGCTCCTAGCGCGACGGCGTGACCGGACGGGAGGGCGTCCCCGTCCGCGCGGCCCGCACCAGCGGGTCGGGATCGTCGGCGAGGCGGTGCGCGAGCTCGGCGGGGCCGAGGTCCCGATCCCGGGCGAGAAGAGCCGCCGCGTAAGCGCGATCCCAGAAGGCCGGCGAGTGCGCGAGGGTCTCGAGCGCCCGGCCGGCGCGTTCTCGCTCCTCGCCGGTCAGCGCGCGCGACGTGTCGCGCCCGCGGCGCAGCGTCTCCAGGGCTTCAACCGCCTCGTCGGTCCCGGGCTTCCCGATCGTCCCGCCGGGAAGCCCGCGCAGGAGGCGGCGCGCCTCGCCGGGGGAGATGTCATACAGGTAGCGGACGAGCGGCACCGGCGGCGGACCGCCGCGCTTCCGGAGCCAGGTGCCGTAGGCGCCGAAGTCGACCTCGCCATCCTCCCGGCGATCGATCGTCCCCAGCATTTCCGTCATGACGCGGCGGAGACCCGGACCGGCGGCGTCGAGCCGCGGGACGAGAGCCTCGATCGTCTCGTCGGGCGAGAACGCGAGTCGGCGGAGCAGGATCGCTCCCGCCATGCTGCGTTCGGTGCCGGTCGATCCGTCGAGAGCGAGGACCAGCTGAAGCAGGAGCTCCTCCCGACCCGCCTCGGCGAGCGACTCGAGCGTGTCGATCCGCTCGGCGGCGTCCTCGTCCTGGCGCGCGATCGCCCCGATCGCGGCCTCGATCGCCGGCTGCAGCTGCACGTCCGGCGCGGGGAGGCGGTCCGCCGGCGCGGCGCGGAGTCCCGGGCCGATCGCGGCGGCACCCAGGAGA
>DATKFL010000149.1:0-3070 GCA_035511355.1 Dongiaceae bacterium | reverse complement strand
CCGCGCACGGGCCGGCGATGACGACGATGCCGGGACCGCCGAGAACGACATCGCCGACCTTGATGCGCGACGGCTCCGGGTGCTGCGCGCGCGCCACCAGCGGGTAGGGGGGCGCCTCCGGGCGGACGTCACGCACGCCCGGGAGGGCCGCGATCGCCTCGGTCATCTCGGCGGCGCCGGGGCCGATGACCCCGATGAGCGTCTCGCCGCCGTGCTCGCTGACGTGCGCGCGCAGCCCGGCCGCCTCGATGAAGCGGACGATCGCCGCCTTCAGCGCCAGCGGGCAGTCCGGCTCCAGCCGCGCGATCATGGCCGCGCCTCGGCGCGCGCCCCGGGATGGCGCGCCGCCCCGGCGCGCAGCGCCGCGAGAAATGCCGCCGGGTCGTCGCCGCGCTCGATCGACTCGATCAACGCCGAACCGACCACCACACCGTCGGCCGAGCGCGCCAGCGCCCGCAGCGCGCGCGCGTCGCGGATGCCGAAGCCGGCCAGGACCGGCACCGGCGAGGCGGCGCGCACCCGTTCGAGGTAGCGCCGGGTCGGCGCCTCGAGCGCGACCGCGCCGCCGGTCGTGCCGGTCCGGGTCACGGCGTAGACGAAGCCGCGGCTCGCCGCGAGCAGCCGGGCCAGGCGATCGGGCGGGGTCGCCGGCGTCACCATCGAGACCAGCGCCAGCCCCTCCGCCTCGCACCCGGGCCGCAACAGCCCGGCCTCCTCGTGCGGCAGGTCGGGGATGATGAACCCGTCGACCCCCGCGGCGCGCGCGGCCGCCGGCAGCCGATCGATGCCGAAGGCGAGGAGCGGGTTGAGGTACGACATCAGAAGCAGCGGCGCGCCGTCGTCCCGGCGCGCGGCCAGGGTCTCCAGGATCGCGGCGAGCGTGACCCCCGCGAGGAGCGCGGTGTGGCTGGCGCGCTGGATGGTGACGCCGTCGGCCATCGGATCGCTGAACGGCACCCCGACCTCGACCAGGTCGGCCTGGCGCCGCACCGCGTCGAGGATTCCCGGAAAGCGCTCGCGATCCGGGAAGCCGGCGGTCACGAAGGCGGCGACCGCCGGGCGACCCGAGGCGGTGGCGGCGCGGATCGCGGTCTCGATCCGGCGCGCTCCCTGTCCGGCGTCGCCACGCCCGGCGTCGCCGCGCCCGGCGCCGGGGGCCGCCTCCGGCGATCGGCCCTGCTTTCGACCCGGCGCGCTCATGCGTGCTCCGCGAGGGTGGCGAGATCCTTGTCGCCGCGCCCCGACAGCCCGATCAGGATCACCGTACCCGGCCGCCGGCGCGCCAGACGCCGGGCGCCCGCGAGCGCGTGCGCGCTCTCGAGCGCCGGGAGGATCCCCTCGAGCGCCGTGCACTCGTCGAGCGCCGCGAGGGCCTCCTCGTCGGTGACGCTCTCGTAGTGCGCCCGCCGCGTCGTCTTGAGCCAGGCATGCTCCGGCCCGACGCCGGGATAGTCGAGCCCCGCCGAGATCGAGTGGGTCTCGAGCACCTGGCCGTGCGCGTCCTGCAGCAGCATCGAGTGCGCGCCGTGCAGCACCCCCGGCGTGCCGCGCCCGAGGGTCGCGGCGTGCTCGCCCGGCCCGGTGCCGCGCCCGCCCGCCTCGATGCCGTACAGCGCGACGCCCGCGTCGCCGAGGAACGGATGGAACAGTCCGATGGCGTTCGACCCGCCGCCGACGCAGGCGACCGCGGCGTCGGGGAGCCGCCCCGCCTGCTCCAGCATCTGGGCGCGCGCCTCCCGGCCGATGACCGACTGCAGCGTCCGCACCAGCCACGGGTAGGGGTGCGGCCCGACGACCGATCCGATCAGGTAGTAGGTGCCGGCCGGGTCGGAGACCCAGTCGCGGATCGCCTCGTCGATCGCCGCGCGCAGGGTCCGGTCGCCGGAGTCGACCTCGACGAGGCGCGCGCCGAGACGGCGCATCCTCAGGACGTTGGGCGCCTGCCGTCGCGCGTCGACCGATCCCATGTAGACGGTGCAGGGCATCCCGAGTCGCGCGCAGGCGGCGGCCGCCGCCACGCCATGCTGACCGGCGCCGGTCTCCGCGACCACGCGGCGCGCGTCGAGACGTCCGGCGAGCAGCGCCTGACCGACCGCGTTGTTGATCTTGTGCGCCCCGGTGTGCGCCAGGTCCTCGCGCTTGAGATAGACGGTCGCGCCCCAGGCGTCGCCGAGGCGCGCCGCCGGGGTCAGGGGCGTCGGTCGGCCGGCCCAGTGCCGGAGCTCGGCGGCGAGGCGCGCCGTGAAGCGCGGGTCGGCGAGGGCCGCCTTCGCCCCTTCCTCGAGGCGCAGGAGCGCCGGCATCAAGGTCTCGGGGACGAAGCGGCCGCCGAACGGGCCGAAGCGGCCGCGCTCGTCCGGAAGGGCGGCGGCATGCGCGGCGTCGAAAGCGGGGATGGCGACGCGGGTCATGGGAGTTCCTCCGGGATGCGGCGGACCGCGGCGATGAACGCGGCGATGCGGCGCGGGTCCTTCACGCCGGGGGATGATTCGACGCCGCTCGACACGTCGACGGCGAAGGGACGGACGGCGGCGATCGCCGCGGCGACGTTCTCCGGCGTCAGGCCGCCGGCGAGGACCAGGCGCACCCGGCGCGCCACGGCCGCGGCGCGCCCGGGGTCGGGCGCCTGACCGCGACCGCCGCGCCCCTCGGCCTCGAGGAGGACCGCTGGCGGTCCGAGTGGCAGCCGTTCGAGGAGGTCGGCTCCGTCGTGCAGCACCGGGAGAAGCCGCGCCCGCTCTCCGGGCGGAGCGCCGCCGTCAAAGAGGCGGGTCAACTCCTCCGACGGCTCGGCCTGGACGAGATCGGGTCGGAGCGCCTCGATCGCGGCGCGCGCCTCGGCCGCGGTCGGATGCCGCAGCACGGCGACCCGCGCCACGAACGGCGGCACGCGCGCCGCGAGTCGGCGGGCCGCGGCGAGATCGAGGCGGCGCGGCGAGTCGGCCGCCAGGACGAAGCCGATCGCGTCGGCCCCCGCCGCGATCGCGGCGTCGAGCGCCGCGTCGGTCGTGACGCCGCAGATCTTCACCCGCACCCGGCTCATGAGGTCGCTTGCCGCGCAGCGATCGCG
>DATKFL010000148.1:0-3417 GCA_035511355.1 Dongiaceae bacterium | reverse complement strand
CGTCGGCGCCGAGCGCGACGGTGGCGATCGCCGGCAGCATCCAGAGCATTCCGGCGAGGAGGAACGCGGCGATGGTCAGGCGCGCGCCGCGTTGCGCGAGAGCCGGCTCGGGCTCGCGCGCCTCGAGGGCGGGGGCGGGCGGGGTGTCGATCGCCGCGCCGGAGGGGAGCGCGTCGCCCGGGCCGGCGCGCGCCGCGATCCGCACCGCCACGATCGAGGCGACGAGGAGCACCGCCGCGAGCGGCACGCCGAAGAGAAGCCAGGCGGCGAACCCGACCTTCACGCCGGCAAGCCTCTCGATGTACCCCGCGGTCAGCAGGTTGGGCGGCGTCCCGACGAGGGTCGCCATGCCGCCGATCGACGCGGCGTAGGCGACCATCAGGAGCAGCGCGCTGGTCAGTCGGGATCGCCGGCGGGCGTCGGCGATCCCGAGCGCCATCGGCGTCATCAGCGCCGCGGTCGCGGTGTTCGAGAGCCAGCAGGAGACGAAGGCGGTGGCGACCCCGACGCTCGCGAGCAGCGACTCCGGCGTCCGCGCGCGGCCGCGGCCGCCGACGACGATCGCCGCGACCCGCCGATCGAGGCCGTACTTGCGGAACGCCTCGGCCAGCAGGAACGACCCGACGAACAGGAAGATGACCGGGTCGGCGTACGGCTGGAACACCTCGCGCGCCGGCGCCACGCCGCAGAGGATCGCGAGGGCCGACGCCAGGAGCGCCGTCGCCGCCAGCGGGATCGCCTCGGTCATCCAGAACACGACCGTGAACGCCAGGATCGCGAGCAGTCGCCTTCCCGGTGGTTCCAGTGCGCCGGGATGCAGCAGATAGACCCCGACCGCGCAGGCGGGCCCGAGGAGGAGACCGATGGTCCGGAGGGTGGTCTCGAAGCGCGCCGGTCCCGATGCCGCGCCGGCGGTCACGATCTCAGGCGAGGTGCTTCTGCACGGCTTCGGCGACCCGCGCGCCGCTCAGGCCGTACTGGTCCTGCAGGGTCTTCCAGGGCGCCGAGGCGCCGAAGGTGGTCACGCCGATGTAGAGCGCCTCGGTGCCGGCGATCCGCTCCCATCCCTGCAGCACCGCCGCCTCGATGACGACGTTGCGTCCGCCGGGCGGGATCACCGACGCGCGGTAGGCGGCCGGCTGGCGCAGGAAGGTCTGCGGGCAGGGCATCGAGACGACCCGGCTGCCGATTCCCTTCTCCTTCAGGAGCGCCTGCGCCTCGATCGCCGACGAGACCTCGGACCCGGTGGCGATCAGGGTGACGCTCTTCCCGCCGGCGCCAGGGGCGACCTCGCCCAGGGAATAGCCGCCGCGCTGCAGCAGCGTCGTGTCGAACGACGCCGGGCGCGCCAGCGGCGGCAGATCCTGGCGCGACAGCACCAGCGCGGTCGGCCCGTCGCGACGCAGGAGCGCCTCGGCCCAGGCGGCGGCGGTTTCGACCCCGTCGGCGGGGCGGATGACCAGGAGGTTCGGGACCGCCCGCAGCGACGGCAGCTGCTCCACCGGCTGGTGCGTCGGCCCGTCCTCGCCGAGGAAGAGCGAGTCGTGCGTGAAGACGTAGATCACCTGCAAGCCCATCAACGCCGCGAGCCGCATCGGTGGCCGCATGTAGTCGGAGAAGATCAGGAAGGTCGCGCCGTACGGGATGGTGCCGCCGCCGAGCGCCATGCCGTTGAGCACCGACCCCATGCCGTGCTCGCGGATGCCGAAGTGGAAGTTGCGTCCGGCGAAGGCGCCGGTGTTGACCGACGGGCTCCCCTTGATCGCGGTCTTGGTCGAGGGTTCGAGGTCGGCGCTGCCGCCGGCGAGGGCCGGAACGAGCGCCGCCGCCTTCTGGAGGATTTTTCCCGAGAGGCTCCGGGTCGCCTCCGGCTTGGGCGGCTGCGGCACGGCGGCCAGGAGCTCGTCGAGGAGATTCGCCGGCACCGCGCGCCCCATGACGGCGTCCCACTCGGCGCGCTTCGCGGGCTCCGCCTTCGACCAGTCGGCGAAGGTCTTCTCCCACGCGGCGCGCGCCTTCCCCCCGGCCTCGGCGCGCGCCCGGTACGGCCGGCGCGCCTCCTCCGGCACGAGAAACGCCGGCTCGAGCGGCCATCCGAGCGCGGTCTTGGTGGCGCGGGTCTCCTCGGGGCCGAGCGGCGACCCGTGCGCGTCGGCGGTGTCGTGCTTCCCGGGGCTGCCGTTGGCGATGTGGGTGCGCGCCACGATGAGACGCGGCTTTTCGGTCTCGCGCGCGGCGCGCTCGAACGCCGCCTGGATGGCCGCGTGATCGTGACCATCGATCCGCTCGACCGCGAACCCGTACGCCTCGAAGCGCCGTCCGACGTCCTCGCTGAAGGCCAGCGAGGTCTCCCCTTCGATGGTGATCCGGTTGTCGTCGTAGATGAGGGTCAGGTTCGAGAGCTTCAGGTGACCGGCGATCGAGGCCGCTTCCGACGCGACCCCCTCCATCATGTCGCCGTCGCTCGCCAGCGCCCAGACGCGGTGCCCGATCAGCCGGTGGTCGCGGGTGTTGAAGCGCTCCGCCATCCGGCGCGCGGCGATCGCCATGCCGACCGCGTTCCCGACCCCCTGCCCGAGCGGGCCGGTCGTGGTCTCGATGCCCGGCGCGCAGTTGTGCTCGGGGTGACCCGGCGTGCGGCTCTCCCACTGGCGGAAATGACGCAGGTCGTCGAGCGTCAGGTCGTACCCCGAGAGGTGCAGCAGCCCGTACAGGAGCATCGACCCGTGCCCCGCCGACAGGACGAACCGGTCGCGGTCGGCCCAGTCGGGCGCCTCGGGGTCGAACTTCAGGAAACGCGTGAACAGGAGATAGGCGAGATCGGCGGCGCCCATCGGCAGGCCCGGGTGCCCCGATTTCGCCTGCTCGACCGCGTCGACGGCCAGCATCTTGAGGGTGTTGATGGCGAGGCGGTCGAGTTCCGCGCCGGCGGGTGTGGTCGGCATGGTGATCGGCTCCCGGGTCAGGCCTTGCGTTTCGCCGCGATCCGCATCGGGCTCTCGCCCGGCACCGCGACCGGATACTCGTTGGTGTAGCAGGCGGTGCAGAACGCTCCCCCCTTGCCCATCGCGCGGTACATCCCCTCGAGCGACAGGTAGCCGAGCGAGTCGGCCTCGATGTAGCGGCGGATCTCGTCGACCGTGTGGGTCGCGGCAATCAGCTCCTCGCGGCGCGGCGTGTCGACGCCGTAGTAGCAGGGGCCGACGGTCGGGGCGCAGGAGATCCGCATGTGCACCTCGCGGGCGCCGGCGGCGCGCACCATGGCGACGATCTTCCGGCTGGTGGTGCCGCGCACGATCGAATCGTCGATCAGCACCACCCGCTTCCCCTTGAGGAGGCTCCGCACCGGGTTGAGCTTCAGCTTGACCCCGAAGTTCCGGATCGACTGCCGCGGCTCGATGAAGGTGCGCCCGACGT
>DATKFL010000147.1:0-2646 GCA_035511355.1 Dongiaceae bacterium | reverse complement strand
GCCGCAGGTGCGGCGCCTGGCGCCGCTCTCGGTCGGAGCGGCGCAGGTCGGCTACCTTGATCGACGCCGCCAGGCGACCATCGTCGGCACCACCGCCCCCTACAAGGAGATCCGCCGGCTCGAGCTGACCAGCGGCGAGTTCCTCCCGGAGATCGACGCCGACCGCGAGGCCGCGGTGGCGGTGCTCGGCAGCGCCATCGCGCGCGATCTCTTCGGCTACGAGAGCCCGGTCGGGCGGATGGTGCGGGTCGGCGACAACCGCTTCCGGGTCATCGGGGTGCTCGCGTCGAAGGGGATGTCGCTCGGCATGAATCTCGACGACTTCGTCATGGTGCCGGTGGCCAGCGCCATGCGCCTGTTCGATCGGACGTCGCTCTTCCGGGTGATGATCGAGGCGGGCGCGCACTCCGGCCTCGACGATCTCAAGCGCGACGTCATCCGGGTCATGAAGGAGCGGCACGACGGCGAGGAGGACATCACCGTCCTGACCCAGGACGCCATCCTGACCTCGTTCAACCGGATCCTCGGCGTCCTCACCCTGTCGCTCGCCGGCATCGCGGCGATCTCGCTGTCGGTCGCCGGCATCGGGATCATGAACGTCATGCTGGTCTCGGTGTCGGAGCGCACCCCGGAGATCGGCCTCCTGAAGGCGATCGGCGCGCCGGCGGCGGAGATCCAGAAGGTGTTCCTGGTCGAGGCGGTCCTCCTGTCGTGCGCCGGCGGCCTTTTCGGGCTGCTCGCCGGCTACGCCGGAGCGGCGGCGCTGGGGCGGGCCTTCCCGGCGCTGCCGGCCGAGCCGCCGCTCTGGGCGGTGGCGGCGGCGCTCCTGATGTCGGGCGCGGCGGGGGTCGTCTTCGGGGTCCTGCCGGCGCGGCGCGCCGCGCGACTCGACCCGGTCCTCGCCCTCGGGAGGCGGTGAGGCGATGCGCGATCTCGATCTGATGCGCCTGGCGTGGGGGGCGATCGCCGGGCACCGGTTGCGATCGATCCTGACCATGATCGGGATCGCCATCGGGATCACCGCCGTCATCCTGCTCACGTCGCTGGGGGAGGGGGTGCGGCTGTTCGTGATCAGCGAGTTCTCCCAGTTCGGCACCAACCTGATCGCCATCAACCCGGGAAAGTCGGAGACCACCGGCGGCAACCCGGTGGCGATGGCCGGCACCATCCGGCGCCTGACGATCGAGGACGTCGAGCCGCTCCGCCGTCTGCCGCTGGTCGAGTCGGCGATGCCGGTGGCGTTCGGGAACGCGCGGGTCGAAGCGGCGGAGCGCGGCCGCGCGGTCCTGGTCTACGGCGTGACCTCCGAGATGCCGCGGATCTGGAAGTTCAAGGTGCGGCAGGGGCAGTTCCTGCCGCCCGGCGACCCGCGCCAGGGGGCGGCGGTGGCGGCGCTCGGGTCGCGCCTCAAGCACGAGCTGTTCGGCGAGGCGAACGCGCTGGGGGAGCGGATTCGGATCGGCGGCCGCCCGTTCCGGGTCGTCGGCGTGATGGAGGCGAAGGGGCTCTTCCTCAACATCGATCTCGACGACACCGTCTTTCTGCCGGTGGCGTCGGCGATGTCGCTGTTCAACCGGGACGATCTGGTCGAGATCGACGTCATGTACCGGAATGCCGGCGCCACCCAGGCGGTGGTCGAGGGCATCCGCACGCTGATGCTGGAGCGGCACGACGGCGAGGAGGACTTCACCATCACGACCCAGGAGTCGATGCTGCAGACCCTCGACCGGATCATCGGCGTGGTGACCGCGGCGGTCGGCGCCATCGGCGGGATCTCGCTCTTGGTCGGCGCGATCGGCATCCTGACCATCATGTGGATCTCGGTGAACGAGAGCACCAGCGAGATTGGGTTGCTGCGCGCCCTGGGGGCGCGGCGCGGGCAGGTGCTGGCCTTCTTCCTGCTGCAGGCGGCGCTGCTCGCGACCGCGGGCGGAGCGCTCGGGGTCGGGATCGGGCTCGGCGTGATCCAGCTGCTGCGCCTCGCGATCCCGGCGCTGCCGGTCGAGACGCCGGTGGTCTACGTGCTCGCGGCGCTCCTCCTGTCGTTCACGGTCGGGATCCTGAGCGGCGTCCTGCCGGCGCGCCGCGCCGCGGCGCTCGACCCGATCGAGGCGCTGCGCGCGGAGTAGCTGCTAGCGTCGCGCCGATCGGATCTCGGCGAGCGCCGGGGTCACGAAGCGCGCGCCGGGAGTCGTTTCGGCCGCCGCCACGTCCGCCAGCACCGCCTCGGCCTCGGTCGGCGTCACTCTCCCGAGATCGACGAGCCGCCGCAGCCCCACCTCGACGAACGATCGCGGCCAGGCCCAGAGCGGATCGGCGGGGGTGACCAGGTCGACGTAGACCTTGATCTCGCGCACCTCGAATCCGGCCGCCTCGAGCCAGCGCGGCAGGTCGAGCGCGATGTCCGGCTCGCCGCCGCCGGCCCGCCACGACTCCATCACGGCGCGCACGAAGCCCTCGAACCGCTCCGAGCGCGGCGTGAGGCGCCAGGTCGCGTAGTCGACGTACTCGTGCTGCACGAGGACGCCGCCCGGCCGGAGGACCCGCGCGACCCGTTCGAGGAGCGCCTGCGGCCGTCGCACGAAGGCGAACACCCAGCGCGCGAACGCACCGTCGACCTCGAGGTCGGGAAGCCCCGCCTCGTCG
>DATKFL010000146.1:0-3030 GCA_035511355.1 Dongiaceae bacterium | reverse complement strand
GAGCCCGGGGCCGCCTTCTGCTCCAACTGCGGCAAGAAGCTCGAGGCCGCGGCGACCCCCGCTGCCATGCCGGCGACGGCGCCGTCCGTGGTGCAGGTGGTCTCCGCCGTCGACACCGAGCTCACCTCGGTCATCTTCTCGCTCATCTACGAGTCGAACGCGAGCATCACCTCCATCCTCGGCAGCGCGTTCGCCATCTCGCCGACCGAGTACGTCACCGACACGAACAACCTGTTCGGCGCGAAGGAGGTCACGCTGCGGGCGCGGGACGGACGGTCGTATCCGGCGAAGGTGATCGGGCGCGACCGGATGATCGGCGTCGCGCTCCTCTCGGCCGAGGTGCCCGGGGTGGCGCCGCTCACCGTGCGCCGGGACCAGGCGGCCCGCATCGGCGAGAGCCTCGTGGCGATGGGGTACGCCGCCACCGCGCAGGTGAGCGAGCCGATTCGCACCGGCGGCGTGATCAGCGGACTCAACCGTCATGGGATCGGCCTGCAGCCGATCGAGGACTTCCTCCAGACCGATGCCTCGCTGCCGTACGGCGTGGCCGGCGGGCCGCTCCTCGATGCGCGCGGCACGGTCATCGGGATGTCGACCGGGAGAATCAACCGGGGCATCGGCTTCGCGGTGCCGGCCCCCTGGATCGGGCGCGCGGTCGACTGGATTCATGACGGCTCGCCGCAGCGCGCCTGGCTCGGCGCGCTCGTGGTCACCGCCGACGCGGAGAACCGCAAGCGCTACAACCTGCCGCCGGAGGTGCGGCTGGTGGTCGAGCAGACCTTCCCCGGCAGCCCTGCCGGCGCCGCCGGCCTGAAGCCGGGCGACGGCCTGGTGTCGGTGCGCGGCATCGAGGCCACGAACCTGGCGCACCTGCACGAGAACCTGCTCGGCGCGCGCGTCGGTGAGGCGGTGCCGGTGAGCTTCATGCGCGGCGCGGAGAAGAAGGGCGCCGACATCACCCTGGCCGCGCGTCCCGACAACCCCCGGCTCTCCCCGCTCGACTCGCTGCGCTACTACGGCGGCGCCGGCGTCGAGGCGCGCGACAACGGGCTGGTGGTGCGCGAGGTCGTCCCCGACAGCATCGTGTCGGTCCGGAAGGTGCGGGTCGGCGACGTGCTGCAGAGCGTCATGAGCAAGAAGGACTGGGAGCACGGCGCCCGCGACAACTCCCGCTGGCGCTCCGTGCACACGCTCGCCGACCTCGACGAGCGGGTGTCGACCGCCTACTCGGACATCGACTTCTGCCTGGGTCTGCGATTCAAGGACGCGAAGGGCGAGAAGCACGAAGCCTGGGTCTGCGACTTCCTCTCGCCGACCGGGGCGCTCTGATCCGCCGAGCGTCGCGACCTTACGCCCGACGCGCCTCGAGGATGAGGTTGAACGGCGTCTCCGCGGCGCGGCGCACCTTCTTGAACCCGCCCGCCATCAGGACCTCGCGCAGCCGCTTCTCCCCCGCCTGCGCTCCGAGCGCCGCGCCGACCTCCTGCGCCTTCGACGCCGGGGTGCAGATCATCGTCGAGGCGCAGTAGAACACCCGGCCGACCGGGTTGAGATTCGACTCGACGCTGTCGCCCGCCATCGGCTCGACCACCATGAAAGCGCCCTCCGGCGCCAGCGACTCGAAGACATGCTTCGCGGCGCCCGCCGGATCGCCCATGTCGTGCAGGCAGTCGAAGAAGGCGACCAGGTCGTAATTCTTCCCCGGGAACCCCTTCGCCGGCGCGACCTCGAACTTCACCCGGTCGGCGACCCCCGCTTCGGCGGCGCGCTTCTTCGCGGTCTCGATCGACGCCGGGTGGTAGTCGAACCCGGTGATCGTCGCCTTGGGATAGGCCTGCGCCATGAGGATGGTCGACGCTCCGTGACCGCAGCCGATGTCGGCCACGCTGCCGCCGGCCTTCAGCCTGGCCTCGACGCCGTCGAGCGCCGGGATCCAGTTGGCGACCAGGTTGGCCACGTAGTTCGGGCGGAAGAAACGCTCGGTGCCGACGAACAGATCCGAATGATGCTCGTGCCAGCCGACCCCCTTGCCGGTCCTGAACGCGCTGGTGATCTTCTCCTCGTCCTTCATCACCGAGGCGATCACCTGGAAGGCGCCCGGCAGATAGACCGGACTGGTCTCGTCCGCCAGGGTGAACGCCTGCTCCGGGCTGAGGTGGTAGGTCTTCTTCGCCGCGTCGTAGGTGACGTAGCCGCCCGCCGCCATCGCGTTCAGCCACTCGAGAAGGTAGCGCTCGTCGCAGCCGGTCTTCTTCGCCAGATCGGCCGGAGTGGCGGGACCGGCGGCGGCCATGGCCTTGTAGAGGCCGAGCTTGTCTCCCAGGATGACCAGCGCCGCGTGCAGCCCGGCCCCGAGGTCGCCCACGAACTTGCCCATGAAAGCATTCAGACGATCCATGTCGACGGCCATGAAGTTGCCTCCCTCGGTGGCGTTGAGGCCGGGAGGCTAGCACGCGAAACGCGACCCGACCAACCGGGAGCACCGCGCCGGCGACCCGTTCCTGGTTTAGGATTTGCGCCGCGCCGGGGAACCGGTCGGGAGGAACGCATGATCGTCAGGATTATCGGGGTGGTGTTCCTGGTCGCGGGCGTCTGGATCCTGGTCTACCGCGGCTTCGACGTGCCGAAGGAGCACGAGGGGAAACTCGGGCCGATCGAGGTCAAGGTAAACCAGACCGAGCACTACGCCGTGCCGACCTGGGCGGGGGTCGCCTGCATCGTCGCGGGGGGCGGGGCGCTTCTGCTGTCGAGCCGGCGCAAGTAGACACCGCAGGACTGCGTCGGGGGCCTCCACGCAGGAAACCGCAAACCCGTCGGGCACGGGTCCGGCGACGCTCTCGCGTCGCCTCCCCTCGGCTCGCTCCGTGCCTGCCCAACGCGCGCGAACGGCGCGCGCGTCGGGGCCCGCGGCACTACGTCTCGCACGGCCCGCCGGGTTTGCGGATTCCTGCGCGGCCCCCACCACCGCGGCTGACCGAACTCACGGCCCAACCAGACGATGCGCTCTGGATGCTCGGATCGGACAGGGCG
>DATKFL010000145.1:0-8570 GCA_035511355.1 Dongiaceae bacterium | reverse complement strand
TCGCACTGCGCTCGGCGGCGACGATCACCGAATCGCCCTCGCGCAGTGCACCCTCCTTCACCTCGGTGTAGCTGTCGTCGCTGAGCCCGGTCTCGACGGCGACCGGCGTCGGCGTGCCGTCGCGCAGCAGCCAGACGCGGGCCTTGCTTTCGTCGCCGACCTCAGCGCGATGCGCGCCGCCCGGCTTGGGCGTGCGGGCGGCGCCCATCGTCGTGCCGCCGCCCGTCGTCGTGCCGCCGGTGCCGTTGATCCAGGTGGTCTTGCCGACATAGGCGCCCGCGGTCACGCCGTTCTTGAACGTGCCGGGGGGCGACACGCTCCCGGCCAGGGTGAAGGCGGTGAAGTTGCAGAAGGCCGAGCCGCGCGCCGTCGCGATGTTCCAGGCATCGAAGTCGCCGCCTCCCAGAGGGCCGACCTCGATCGTGTTCACCCGGATCGTCCAGTTGCCGGCGGCCGGCACCACCACCGGATTGCAGGAGGGGGAGTCGACGATCTCGACGAAGACCTCGTTGTCGCCGTTTTCCGGATCGTGCACGTTCGTGGCGTCGACGTGGATCGCGCCCGAGGTGGTGCAGATGATCCCGGTGTCGACTCCGCGCGCGGCGCTGACCACCGGCGTGCCGCCCGGCGGCAGGATGTCGATCGTGGCGGTGTCCTCCCCCTCGTACCAGAGATCGATCAGGATGGTGTCGTCGCCTTCGTTGGGAATCGGGCTGCTGTTGGGAAGCGTAAAGGTGTTGACCAAGGTCTCGTTGGGGCCCAGGGTGTTCCGCCAGTGGTTGTGCCGCGACGACGAACCGTAGTTGCCGGCGGCGATCGCCAGCTGCGCGCCCGGCTTGCCGGGACCGACGACGGCGTCGAAGGCGATCTCGTCCGCGCTCGACCCGTCGTGCGCGCCACCCAGCTCGTCGCCCAGGCTCATGTTGCCCACCCACGGCTTTCCGGCCGCTTTCGCGAAGCCGGAGACGAACTGCACCGCGGCGATCAGGTCGCAGGCGTTGCAGAAGATGCCGCCGTCGTCGAACACCCGCACCACGAGCAGGTCGGCGAGCGGCGCGACGCCCGCGAAGGTGCCGATCGGATACCCGTTGCCGGTGTGCCGCCCGTTGCCGGCGGCCGTGCCGGCGACGTGCGTGCCGTGGCCGTGACCGTCGCGGGTCGCGAAGGTCGGCACGCCGGTCAGCTCGGCGTTGATCTGCGCCTGGGTGTAGTAGGCGCCGAAGTTGAATCCCGCGGGCGGTGGATGCCCGGTCTGCGACAGCGTCTGGTCCCAGAGCCCGAGGATGCGTGTCGTGCCGTCGGGGTTCTTGAAGTCGTCGTCCGAGATGTCGATGCCGGTGTCGATCACCGCGACGATCACGCCCGCGCCGGAGTTCCCCATGGTCGCGTTCAGGGCGCGCGAGGCCAGGTGGGTCGCGTCGGTGCCGACGTCGTTCTGCAGCGCGAAGGAGCGCGCGGCCCGCATCCAGCGCACCTCGGGTCGCGCCGCCACGTTTTCGAGCGCCGAGGCCGGCACCCGCAGCGACACGATCTCCCCGACCCGGCCGCGCACCTCGGCCCCGGCGGCGACGAGCGCGTCCAGATCGGCGGCGTCCGGCGTGACCCGCGCGTTCACGTACAGGAGCGGATCGTCGCGGTCGCGCTCGGCGCGCACGAACGACGGCAGCGCGCGCGCCGCGGCACGCGAGCGCGCCGGCAGGCGATCGGTCAGCAGCCCCTCGGTCCGCGGAACGCCGTACGCCACGCGGCGCAGCAGCGGATCGAGCTTGCGCTCGACGTCGCCGCCAGGCGGCGGCGCGCCGCCGGCGGGCGCTGCGCCGAGAGGCCCGACGAGGCCGAGAAACAGGGCGACCGCCACCAGCGCGAAGGCCCGGAGGACCAGGTAACTAATAGGATGGCGGCGACCAGGCGGCGACATGGACCCGTAATGGTACGGTGACCCACCCCGGGGCGCAATGAGGACGTGGCGATCCACCCCACACCCCGCGATGTTGGGACCCCGGTCGGCCGCCACCCCAATCGGTGCGGACGGGGACCCCCTCCCCCCTCCGGCTATCTCATTCACCCGTTTCGGTTTCAGGCTTCGAAAGTTGTGATTCAGGCCTTGACAGGCTCTCCGATGCCTTCATATTATCCGCCGGTGGAGCGGGGTGGCTTTTTGTGGGTGAGCCGCCCTAATCGCGAAAAGTGAAGCGGAAAGACGGGGTGCCGGGGGAGCGCCGTGGCGGCGCCTTCACGTCCCCCCGTCGCCTCTCCCGCGGACGGGGCCGATGCTCAGGGGCAACTGCCCGGCGACGATCGACTCGAAGGGCCGGCTGAAGATCCCGAATCTCTTCCGCCGTCACCTCGAGGAGAAATACGGGCGCGACTATTTCGTCACGTCGCACACCGGCGAGTTCGCGCGCATCTACCCGATGCCGATCTGGCTCGAGGTGGAAAAGAAGATTGCGGCCGCCCCGAGCATGGCCCCCGCGGTCGCCCGCTTCACGAACCTGGTCAACTTTTTCGGCCAGCCGGCCTCGATGGACGACCAGGGCCGGCTCCTGATCCACCCGCATCTGCGCAACAAGAGCGGGCTGGACGGGTCGGTGGCCGTCCTTGGCAATCTCACGTACATCGACGTCTGGAGCCGTGAGCGATTCGAGGCGCTGCTTGCCTCGTCGCCGCTCACCGACGAGGACCGCCGCACTCTGGCCGATCTCGGGCTCTGAGGGAGCCGCTTGTCCGGAGCACGATGGAGCACGCCCCGCATCGTTCCGTCCTCCTCGGGGAGGTGCTTGCGGCCCTCGCGTGCCGCCCGGGCGGACGCGCGATCGACGGCACGATCGGCGCCGGCGGGCATGCCGAGGCGATCCTCGACGCCACCTCGCCCGACGGGCGTCTCTTCGGCCTCGACCGCGACCCCGCGGCGATCGCGCTCGCCGCGCGCCGCCTGGCGCGCTTCGGCGACCGCGTCGTGCTGCGGCAGGCCGATCACCGGCGCCTCCCCGAACTTCTCGAGGATCTGGGCGCCTTCCCGGCCGACGCGATCCTTCTCGATCTCGGACTGTCGTCGATGCAGCTCGACGACCCGGCCCGCGGCTTCTCCTTCCTGCGCGACGGACCGCTCGACATGAGGATGGACCCCGCCCTCTCCGGCACCGCCGCCGACCTGGTCAACCGGCTGGACGAGCGCGGGCTCGCGACCCTGTTCACGCGCTTCGGCGAGGAGCCGCACGCGCGGCATCTCGCGCGCGTCCTGGTGCGCGAGCGGGGGCGCGCGCCGTTCACCTCGACCACCGCGCTCGCCGAGACGATCGCGCGCGCCCTTCCCGGCCCACCCCGCGGCACCCACCCCGCGACCCGCGTCTTCCAGGCGCTGCGGATCGCGGTGAACGACGAGATCGGCTACCTGCCGGCGCTTCTCGAGGAGTGCGCCCGGCGGCTCGCGCCGGGCGGGCGGCTGGCGGTGATCGCGTTCCATTCGCTCGAGGACCGCGCCGTCAAGGAGACCTTCCGGGCGCTGGGACACCGCTGCGTCTGCCCGCGCGACCTGCCACGCTGCGGCTGCGACCGCCCCGACCTCGTCCGGGCGGTCACCAAGGGCGCGGTGAAGGCCTCCATCGAGGAGATGCGCGCCAATCCCCGGAGCCGCAGCGCGCGGCTCCGGGCCGTGGAGCGCCTCGCCGCATGAGCCGCGCGCGCGCCGACGCAACCGCCCCCGCCCTGCGCCAGCGCCTGGTGCGCGAGCGCGACCCCGCCCGCACGAAGGAACTCCTGAGGTTCGTCCTGTACGGCGGCGCGGCGGCGCTTCTCCTGGTCGCCTACGTCTGGCAGCGGGTCGATTTCATGCGCGGTTCCCTTCAGGTTCAGGCGGTCGAGGCGAGCCTCGCCGACCTGCGCAAGAGCATCGAGACGCTGCGGGTGCAGCGCTCCTACCTGATGAACCACGACCGCATCGAGAGCCTGGCGCGCAAGCGCCTGGGTCTCGTCGACCCCGACCCGGGCGACGTGCGCCGCGTCAAGGTCGGCGGCGGTTCGGTGAGCGAGGTCCTGCAGCCGATCAAGGCGAACGTCGTGCCGATCCCGATCCTGTCCAGGGAGCCGCGATGAAGCGCGCCCGTCGCCGCATCTCCGCCATCCCGACCGATGCCGAGCGCCGCACCCGCGCCGCGATCCTTGCCGGCGCGCTCATCGCCGCGCTCTCGGCGCTCGGGGCGCGGTGCGTGCAGCTGCAGGTGTTCCGCTCCGCCGATCTGATCGCGCTGGCGCGCGCCCAGCACGAGGGGGCGATCAGCCTCGATCCGCGGCGCGGGCCGATCTACGACCGCTCCGGCGAGGAGCTGGCGCTGTCGATCGACGTCGACTCGGTCTACGCCGACCCGATGGAGGTCGGCGACTCGGGGGCGGCGGCGCGCCGTCTCGCCCCGGTGCTCGGCATGAAGGCCGCGGAGGTGCGCGAGAAGCTCGACGCCGACAAGCAGTTCGTGTGGCTCCGCCGCAAGATCGACCCCGAGATGCGGCGGCGGGTCGAGGCGCTCAAGCTCCCCGGCATCCACTTCACCGGCGAGAGCCGGCGTTTCTATCCGAAGCGGGCGCTCGCGGCGCACATCCTCGGCGCCTGCGGGGTCGACAACCAGGGGCTGGCCGGGATCGAGTACGCCTACAACGATCACTTCACCGGCACGCCGGGACGCCTCGAGTTCATCCGCGATGGGCGCGGCGGGCGCGTCCTGTACGAGAAGGACGTCGACGCGGTGCCGGGCGACGGACTGGTCCTCACCCTCGACGCGACCATCCAGCACATCGCCGAGCGCGAGATCGACGTCGAGATGCAGGAGAGCGGCGCCGAGGGCGCCGCGGTCGTGGTGCTGCGCCCGCAGACCGGCGAGGTGCTGGCGCTCGCCAGCCGTCCGGGGTTCGACCCGAACGTCGCCGGCGCCATCGACAACACCCGGCGCAACCGGGTGGTCACCGATTTCTACGAGCCCGGATCGACCTTCAAGGTGATCACCGCGGCGACCGCGCTCGACGCCGGCAAGGTGAAGCCGAACGAGGTGATCTTCTGCGAAAACGGTTCCTACCTCCTCGGCAAGCGCCGGATCCGCGAGGACAAGCTGCCGTTCGGCGACCTGACCTTCACCGAGGTGCTGGCGCATTCCAGCAACATCGGCACGGTGAAGGTGGCGAACCGGCTGTCGTCGACCGCCTTCATCGAGTCGATCCAGCGCTTCGGGTTCGGCGCCCGGAGCGCCCTCGAGCTGCCGGGCGAGAGCCCGGGGCTCCTGCGGCCGCTCAAGCGCTGGACCGGCTTCTCGCAGGCCTCGATCGCCATCGGCCAGGAGGTCGGGGTCACGCCGATCCAGCTCGCCGCCGCGATGGGGGCGATCGCCAACGACGGCATCTACAACCCGCCGACCATCCTGCGCGCCTTCGTGCGCCCCGACGGCAGTCGCGTGGCCCCCGACCGGCCGGCCGACTTCGGGCCGCATCGCGCGGTGTCGGCGCAGGCGGCGCGCACGCTGCGGCACATGCTCGAGTCGGTCACCACCGACGGCACCGGCAAGGCGGCGCAGGTCCCCGGATACTCGACCGCCGGCAAGACCGGCACCGCGCAGAAGATCGACCCGGAGACCCGTCGCTACGCGTCCGGCCGGTACGCCGCCTGGTTCGCCGGCTTCGTCCCGGCGATGGAGCCGGCGCTGGTCATCGTCGTCATGGTCGACGAGCCGAAGGGGCTGCATCGGCACGGCGGCGACGTCTCGGCGCCGGTCTTCTCGCGCATCGCGGAGCCGGTCCTGCAGTACCTGCAGGTGCCGCCGGACGGCGACGGGGCGCTGGTGATCGACGCGCCGCTCACGGCGAAGAACGATCTGCCGCGCCGCCCGACGCCGCCGAAGGCCGTGCCCGCGAGCCGCAAGGGCGCCGCCGGCGGCAGGGGCGGGAACGATGTGCCGGCTCCGGCGAACGCCTCGATGCTCGGCCTGCTGGTGCCGATCACGACGAGGGCGCCGTCCGCGACCGCGCCCGGAACGATGCCCGACGTGACCGGACTGAGCCTGCGGCAGGCGATCGAGACGCTCGCCGGGCTGGGATTGAACTGCGTCACCGAGCGCACCGGGCCGCGAGTGTCGCGCCAGGTGCCGCCGCCGGGGTCGCCGGTGAGCGCGACGACGCGCTGCGGATTGATGTGCGAGTAGAGACGGGGGCAGGGTGCAACTGAGCGAGATGCTGCGCGACGTGCCGGGAACGATCGTCTCGGGCGACCTGTCGACCGCGATCCGCGGCCTGGCATACGACTCGCGCCAGGTCGAGTCCGGGTACCTGTTCGCGGCGCTCCGCGGCCAGGTGCGCGACGGGCTGGAGTTCGTCGCGGCGGCGCGCGCCAAGGGGGCCGTGGCGGTGCTGTCGTCGCGGCCGCCCGCGGCGGCGCACGCCGGCCTCGCCTGGGTGCGTGCCGACGACGAGCGCCGCGCCTTCGCGCTGATGGCACGCAACTACTACGGTCGGCCGGACGAGCGCCTGAGCATGGTCGGCGTCACCGGCACCAACGGCAAGACCACGGTCGCCTATCTCCTCGAGGCGATCCTCGGCGAGGCGGGGCTCAAGCCCTGCCTCCTCGGGACCGTGATCAACCGCTTCGGGCGCGACGAGACCCGCGCCGAGCGCACGACGCCGGAGTCGCTCGACCTGTACCGCTACCTCGACCGCTTCGCCACCGCCGGAGCGCGCGCCGCGGTCCTCGAGGTCTCGTCGCATGCGCTGGCGCTCGATCGGGTGGCGGGGATCGACTTCGGCGTCGCGGTGTTCACCAACCTGACCCAGGACCACCTCGACTTCCACGGCAGCATGGAGGCCTACCTCGAGGCCAAGGCGATCCTGTTCCGCGGCCTCGCCCCCGAGGCGGTCGCGGTGCTGAACGCCGACGACCCGGCCTCGGCCCGGCTGCGCGCGGCGACCCGCGCCCGCGTCGTCACCTGGGGCGAGAGCGCCGGCGCGGACGTGCGCATCGAGGCGATCAAGGCCGACCGCACCGGCACCACGGTGACGCTCGCGATCGGTGCCGAGGTCGGCCCCGCCGGCGCGCTCCGGATGACGATCGCCTCGCCGCTCCTCGGCGCGCTCAACGCGAAGAACATCGCGGCGGCCGCGGCGGGGGCGCTGGCGATGGGGCTGGCGCCGAGCGCCGTGACCCGCGCCCTGCAGAAGGCGAAGGGCGCCCCGGGGCGCTTCGAGACGGTCGACGAGAAGCAGTCGTTCCTGGTGCTGGTCGACTACGCGCACACCGACGACGCGCTCACCAACCTCCTGCGCGCGCTGCGGGCGCTCGAGCCGCGCCGGATCATCACGGTCTTCGGCTGCGGCGGCGATCGCGACCGGGCCAAGCGGCCGCTGATGGGGTTCGCGGCCGCCTCGGGAAGCGATGTCGTCGTGGTCACCTCCGACAACCCGCGCACCGAGGATCCGCGCGCCATCATCGAGATGATCCTTCCCGGCGTGCGGCGCGCCTTCGGCGTCGACCAGAACGCCCCGCTGCCGGCCGACCGCTGCCAGGTCGAGCCCGACCGGCGCGCCGCCATCGCGAAGGCGCTCGGCCTCGCGGGAACGGGGGACGCGGTCGTCATCGCCGGCAAGGGGCACGAGACCTACCAGATCCTCGGCGAGCGGACGGTTCCGTTCGACGATCGCCAGGTGGCGCGCGACCTCCTGCGCGCCGCCGCGGAGGCGCGGTGATGGCCCGCCTGACCCTCGATCAGATCGCGGCGGCCGCCCGCGGAGCGCTGGCGCTCGGCACGCCGCCGCCGGAGGGCGGCGCGGCGCACGCCGTCGACGGGTGGAGCATCGACACCCGCACCCTCAAGCCGGGCGATCTCTTCTTCGCCATCGTCGGCCCGCGCGTCGACGGGCACGACTACGTCGAGGCGGCGATCGATCGCGGCGCCGCGGCGGTCGTGGTGGCGCGGGGCGGGACGGCGCGCTGGCCCAAGGCGCCGGCGGTGGTCAAGGTCGGCGACACCACCCGCGCCCTCCAGGACGCCGGCGCGCAGGTCCGCCGGCGCGGCGCCCTGAAGGTCGTCGGGATCACCGGCAGCGCCGGCAAGACCACCGCGAAGGAGATGACCGCCGCGGTGCTCCGCACCCGGCACCGGACGCACGCCTCCGAGGGGAATCTCAACAACACCTGGGGGCTGCCGCTGACCCTCCTGCGCATGCCGGACGACTGCGAGGCCGCGGTCCTCGAGATGGGGATGTCGTCGAAGGGCGAGATCGCCCGCCTCGCCGAGATCGCCGACCCCGACGTCGGCGTGATCCTCAACGTGCTGCGGGTCCATCTCGAGCACTTCGGCGGGCTCGACGACATCGCCGCGGCCAAGGGGGAGCTGTTCGCCGGCCTCCGCAAGGACGCCATCGCGGTCTACAACGCCGACGACCCGCGGGTCATGAAGCTGGGCCGCGCCTTCCCCGGCCGATCGATCCCGTACGGCCTCGCCGGCCGGTTCCGCGAGGTGGCGGCCGAGCAGATCACCGTGGACGGCGTGCGCGGCACCCGGTTCATCCTGCGGCGCGGTGCCGACCGGGTGCCGGTGCGG
>DATKFL010000144.1:0-7717 GCA_035511355.1 Dongiaceae bacterium | reverse complement strand
ACTGCAGCGCCCGCGCCTTCGCCGTCGCCCGGTCGAGCCCCTTGAGCATCCCGAAATAGATCAGGACGTCGAGGACCTTCTCCTTGCGATACAGGCCGCGTTCTTCGGGGAGGTAGCCGATCCGATCGCGATCGGCGCGCTCCAGCGGCCGGCCGTCGAGCGTGATCGTCCCCTCGTCGGGCGCGATGATGTCCATCAGCATCCGGATGAGGGTCGACTTGCCGGCGCCGTTCGGGCCCAGGAGTCCGAACACTTCGCCCGAGCGGATTTCGAACGAGACGTCGTCGGACGCCACCGTGGTGGCGTAGGTCTTCCGGAGATGGGAAAAGGTCAGGGTCGGCATCGGCGGCGCGGGATTATACGCGGCGGCCGCCGCCGGGTGACAGCGCCGATCTCCGCGCGTTGCGCTTTTCGATGCGCCTCCTTACAATAGTCCTGTCCCGGCAACCGAGTTGCGCATTGCGAAACGGGCGTCCGGCGGCGCCCGCCGGGGCCTCGCGACGGTGAGAGATTCCATGGAAACCATGACCCCAGCCCACCCGCGCCTCGTGAAGGCCGCGGAGCAGCCGTTCCGCTATCCGCGCCGCCGGGAGTTCGTCGAACCCGACTGGACCCGCCTGCCGGGCTACCGGAACGTGACCAGAGCGGAGTGGGAGAGCGCCCTCTGGCAGCGCAAGCACACGGTCAAGAACCTCAAGGAGCTGGGTGCGGCGCTCGGAGCGTTGCTCCCGGACACGCTGCGCGCCGGGATCGAGCGCGATCAGAAGGAGCGCGCCACGATGTCGCTCCTGATCCCGCCGCAGATGATCAACACCATGAACGAGGCCGACCTCTGGAACGACCCGTTGCGGCGCTACATGCTGCCGGCGTTCGAGGACCGCGCGGTCGACTGGCCGAGCCATCCGAAAGCGCAGCGCGACTCGCTGCACGAGGCGGAGATGTGGGCGGTCGAGGGTCTGACGCACCGCTATCCGACCAAGGTCCTCGCCGAGGTGTTGTCGACCTGCCCGCAGTACTGCGGCCATTGCACCCGCATGGACCTGGTCGGCAACGACGTCCCCCAGGTCGAAAAGCACCGCTTCACGATCCAGCAGAAGGATCGCTACCAGCAGATCCTCGACTACCTTGCAAAGACGCCGACGGTGCGCGACGTCGTGGTCTCGGGCGGCGACATCGCCAACCTGCCGATCGCGACTCTCGAGAAGTTCGTCGCCGCGCTCATGGACCTGCCGCACATCAAGGACATCCGCCTCGCCACCAAGGGGCTGATGGGGCTGCCGCAGCACTTCCTGCAGGCCGACGTCCTCAAGGGGCTGGAGCGCCTGTCGACCAAGGCGCGCGAGCGCGGCATCGACATCGCGGTGCACACCCACGTGAACCACGCGCAGTCGCTGACGCCGCTGGTGGCGAAGGCGGCGCAGGCCCTGCTCGACATGGGGTACCGCGACGTGCGCAACCAGGGCGTGCTGATGCGCGGGGTGAATTCGTCGGCCGAGGCGCTGCTCGATCTCTGCTTCACGCTCCTCGACCACGCGCGCATCATGCCGTACTACTTCTACATGTGCGACATGATCCCGAACGCGGAGCACTGGCGCCTGGCGGTGCACGAGGCCCAGCAGCTGCAGCACGACATCATGGGTTACCTGCCCGGGTTCGCGACCCCCCGGATCGTCTGCGACGTTCCGTTCGTCGGCAAGCGCTGGATCCACCAGATCGCCGGCTACGACCGCGACAAGGGAATTTCGTATTGGACGAAGAACTACCGCACCGGGATCGAGTCGGATGACCCCGAGGCGCTGACCCGGCGCTACGAGTACTACGACCCGATCTACACCCTGCCCGCGAGCGGGCAGGCGTGGTGGCGATCGCAGGGCGCCGGCGCCTGATCGCACCGCCGCGGGCGTCCCATCGCCCGCCGATCGGCCGCGCAGTCACGGCCGAGTGCTGTGGTAGACTCCGCGTTCCTGAAACCCGCAGCCGGGACGTGCGCCCATAGCTCAGTTGGATAGAGCGTCGGACTACGAATCCGAAGGTCGCAAGTTCGAATCTTGCTGGGCGCACCACCCGGGCGCGGCGCCTGACCCCGCGACCATCCCCACACCCCGCTATTAATAATGATGGGCGCCCCGGCGCCCCGCGGTGCCGGCCCCGCTCACGGCGCGGTGCGACCTCCTCACGCCGCGTCCGTGGCATCTAGGACATGCCCCGCGTTCGCCGTACTCTCCGCGCGCAGTCAGGTCGGTCCGGTGCGCTCCTTCCTCCGTCACCGGGCTCTGCCCGCACCGGCCGTCCGGCGGCGGGACACCGGACCGACCGTACTCCCCTTCGCGTTTCGCCGGAGGTCGCATGCCGACGCCGTCGATTCCTTCCGCGCCGATCTTCACCGCTCCGATCACCGTCCGGATGGCGACGCGTTCCTTCGCGCTTCGACGCGGGGCGCTCCTCGCCCTCACGTTCGGCCTGCACGCGATCCTGATCGGCGGCCTCGCGCTGTCCGACTTCATCGTGGTGGAGGTCATGAAGCCGCCGCGCGCGGCGACGGAGATTCCGGTTCACTTCGTGCCGCCGGGGCCCGCGGGCGGAGGCGGCGGAGCGAAACCGGCGCACCCGAAGCCGGCGGCGATCGACGCGCCGCGCCTGCAACCGCCGCCTGCCAAGCCGGTCGTCTTCCCGCTGCCGCCACCCTCCGAACCGAACCCGCCTGCGGAGGCCCTGCCCGGCGCTCTCGACAACCCGGGCCCGGACGGTGGAGTGGGCGATGGCCAGGGCGGCACCGGTCGCGGCGCCGGTCCGGCGATCGGCGGAGGCAACGGCCCCGGCGGTCCCGGTCCGGGCGGCCCGGGCATCGGCACCAGCGACGACCCCTACCCGGAAGGTCATCCCGAGATCACCCCGCCGGTGCTGATCGCCTCGAGCCGGGTCTACCCGCGCTATCCTGAGCTGGCGCGCAAGGCGGGGGTGCAGGCCTCGGTGATCCTGCTCGTCGTGATCGACGAGAAGGGTCGGGTCGGTTCGATCGAGGTGATGAGCGCCCAGGACACGCGCTACGGGTTCGACCTCGCGACCGTCGAGGCGGTGAAGCAGTGGCGTTATCACCCGGCGCTTCTCGCCGGGCGGCCGGTCGCGGTGCAGGCGAGCATCACCTTCGAGTTCAGCCTGAGCCGGTAGTCCAGCCGCCGCACATCTCCGGCGCGACCCGCGACAAACGCCTGACACGTCGCAAGGGGTCGCCTTGCCCCGCGCCCTTCCCGCCTCATATTTGGGGAGAGGGAGGGAGCCATGGCCAACATGCTTCGGAGATCGACCGCGATGCTCCTGGCGCTGGCGGCGCTGCCCGCCGGCGGCGGCGTCTTCGCCGGCTCGGCGCAGAAAAAGACTCCGCCGGCGACGCCGGTCGCGCACATCCAGGAATCGCAGGTGCGCACCTACCACGTCACCGCCAAGGACGGCGGCATCATTCCCGGGCACCTGCGGGTGCGCAAGGGCGAGACGATTCGGGTCACCTTCACCAGCCGCGACGACAAGTACTCGATCCGCTTCAAGGATTTCGACATCAAGGAGACGCTCGAGCCGGAGCAGTCGGTGACCATCACGATCTCTCCCAGCCAGCCGGGCTCCTACGAGTTCCGTTGCGCCCGGGTCTGGGGCGTGAAGCGCTTCGGCAACAACGGCACGCTCGTGGTCACCGAGTAGCGCGGCCGCCTCGCCTCAAACTCGCGTCGGACGCGGAGTTCGGTGTTAGACTCCGGGTCCGATGCGTCTCGCTGAGTCCGGCCTCGACGCACGCTTCATGGCACGCGCGCTCGGCCTGGCGCGCGCCGCCGCCCGACGGGGCGAAGTCCCGGTCGGCGCGGTCGTCGTGCGGGACGGCGAGGTTGTCGGCGGCGCCGGCAATCGGACGATCGTTTCCCGCGACCCGACCGGGCATGCCGAGGTGGTCGCCCTGCGACGGGCCGCGCGGCGGCTCGGCAACCATCGCCTTCCCGGCACCACCCTCTACGTCACGCTCGAGCCGTGCCTGATGTGCTGCGGCGCCATGGTGCACGCGCGCATCGATCGCCTGGTGTACGGGGCGGACGACCCCAAGGTCGGGGCGATCGACTCCCTGTTCCGCGACCAGCGGCCCGCCGGCCTCAACCACCGCTTCGCCTGGCGCGGCGGGGTGCGCGCCGGGGAGAGCGCCGCCCTCCTGAAGTCGTTCTTCACGGCGCGCCGCCGCGTCGCCGGCCGGAGCCGCGCATGACCGAGACCTACGGCGACTGGGAGCGCCCGCCGGCCGGCGGCCCGCCGCAGGAAGAGGACCTGGCGCGGCGCGACACCATGCGTCGCGAATTGGAGCGGGTGTACGCCGAGGCGGCGCGCCTCGAGACCGCGCTCCGCGACGCCCCGGAGTGGGACATCGACCCGGGGCGCGTGGTCTTCACCTATCACGTCCTCGCCGGGCTGGTGACCGGGTTCGTCGGCGCCGCGGCGGGCCTCATCTACAGCATCCTCGCGTCGCTCCTCCTGAGTCTCCATCCGCTCCTGCTCATCCGCGTCTATCTCACGCTGCCGTACGGCGAGCGCGCGCTCAACGTCACCACCGGGCCGATGCTGGCGCTCGGGGTGCTCACCTACCTCGTCATCGGGGCGCTCTACGGAATCCCCTTCCATGTCGTGCTGGAGGGCGTGCTGCGCAACGCGCCGGGGATCTGGCGCACGCTCATCGCCTCGGCGATGGGGCTGATCGTCTGGGTGGTGAACTACTACGTGGTCCTGCTGTGGCTCCAGCCGACCCTCACCGGCGGGCAGCCGATCGCGTGGCTCGTGCCGAGCTGGCTCGCCGCCTCGACCCACCTGGTCTTCGCCTGGACCATGGTGCTCATCGAAGGGCGCAGCCGCTTCAACCTGCCGACCATCGACTGATCCCGCGCGAGCGCGCGCCGATCGGCATCACCCAGACCAGAAGCAGCGCCTCGGTTCCCGGATTGTGGTCGCCGCCGATGCGGGCGTTGGAGTAGTGCAGGAAGGCGGCCCCGATCCGCCCGGACCGGAGCGGCCAGGTCGCCTCGAGGGCGCTGCGGATCTCGAACATCGACCCGAGTCCGAGGCCGTCGTGCTCGTGGTAGAGGGCGATGGCGAGCGACGGCGTCACGAGGGTGCGCGACCCCACCGGGAAATCGACCAGCGCGCCGAACCCGAAGAAGTGGTCGCGCGCGGTCGCCTCGGCGAACAGCCACGGCGAGGCGCGGCGCGCGCCGTGCCGGTCCTGCCAGGCGATCGACGCGAAGCCGCTCAGATCGGGATCGAAGAGCTGGACGACGCCCGCCGCGACGGCGAGCTGCGGCCCGGTGGGCGCCCGCTCGTCCGCGGCGGCCGGTCCGGCCGCGGCCCCCGCGGCCAGGAGGAACAGGCCGGCCAGGAGACCGGCCCGCCGCCCGCCGATCACTTCGCGATCGTGTCGAGCAGCCGGTCGAGGACGGCGTTGGCGTGGTCGAAGCGGCCCGGCTCCCAGAGCATCTGTTCGGCGCGCTGCACGAAGGGGCCCTCGCGCAGATCGTCGCCGGCGTTCCGGATCATGTCCTGGGCGATGTCGCCGCTCACCTCGAGATGGAACTGCAGCCCGACGACGCGCGCCCCCCACGCGAACGCCTGGTGCGCGCAGGCCTCGCTCGCGGCGAGCAGCACCGACTCGGGCGGCAGATCGAAGGTGTCCTGGTGCCAGTGGAAGGCGGTGAGTTCCGGCGGCAGCGCCGCGCCGGCCGGGATCCGCTCGGCCCCCGGCGCGCGCCGCACCGGGAACCAGCCGATCTCCGGCATCCTGGCGCGGGTCACCGCGGCACCCAGCACCTGCGCCACCAGTTGCGCCCCGAGACAGACGCCGAGGAGCGGCTTGCCGGCGCGGATGACCGACTCGATGAGCTTCTTCTCCGGCGCGAGCCAGGGGTGCGCCGCGACGTCGTCGACGCCCATCGGCCCGCCCATCACGACCAGCGCGTCGAACCCGTCGGCCGCCGGCAGCGGCGAGCCGTCGCCGAGACAGGTGCGCTCGAGCGCGTGCCCGCGCGCCTTCGCCCAGCGCGCGATGCTCCCCGGCTTCTCGTAACGGACGTGCTGCAGGCAGTGGATGTTCATGCGTGGCGCCCGACCCGAGGCCTCACATCCGGGCGATGATCTGATCCCCGAACTGGCTGGTGGAAACCTCGCGCGCCCCGTCCATCAAGCGCGCGAAGTCGTAGGTCACGCTCTTGCCCGCGATCGCTCCGTCCATGCCCTTGACGATGAGGTCGGCCGCCTCGATCCAGCCGAGATAGCGCAGCATCATCTCGCCCGACAGCACGACGGAGCCGGGATTCACCTTGTCGAGGTTGGCGTACTTGGGCGCGGTGCCGTGGGTCGCCTCGAAGACGGCGTGCCCGGTGCGGTAGTTGATGTTGCCGCCGGGTGCGATGCCGATGCCGCCGACCTGCGCGGCGAGCGCGTCGGAGATGTAGTCCCCGTTCAGGTTGGGCGTCGCGATGACGTCGAACTCGTCCGGACGGGTCAGCGCCTGCTGCAGGAAGATGTCGGCGATGGCGTCCTTGATGACGATCCTCCCCGCGGCGACGGCGGCCTTCTGCTCGGCGTTCGCCGCCTCCTCCCCCTTCGCGGCGCGCACCTTGTCCCACTGCTCCGACGTCCAGGTGCGGTCACCGAACTCGCGGGCCGCCAGCGCGTAGCCCCAATGGCGGAACGCCCCCTCGGTGAACTTCATGATGTTCCCCTTGTGCACGAGGGTGACCGAGCGGCGCAGGTTGGCGATGGCGTACTCGATCGCGGCGCGGATCAGCCGCTCGCTCCCCTCGCGCGACACCGGCTTCACGCCGATCGCGGCGGTCTCGGGGAAGCGGATCTTGCGATGCAGGGCCGGAAAGGTCTCCTTCAGGAACGCGAGGACCTTCTTCACCTCGTCGCTCCCTTCGGCGAACTCGATGCCGGCGTAGATGTCCTCGGTGTTCTCCCGGAAGATCACCATGTCGACCTTCTCGGGATGGCGCACCGGCGACGGCACGCCCTCGAACCAGCGCACCGGCCGCAGGCAGACGTACAGGTCGAGGATCTGGCGCAGCGCGACGTTCAGCGACCGGATGCCGCCGCCGACCGGCGTGGTCAGCGGCCCCTTGATGCCGACGAGCTGCGCGCGGAAGGCGTCGACCGTCTCGTCCGGGAGCCAGTTGCCGGTCTGGTCGAACGCCTTCTGCCCCGCGAGGACTTCCTTCCAGGCGATGGCGCGCTTCCCGCCGTATGCCTTCGCGACCGCGGCGTCGAGGACCCGCACCGCAGCCCGCCAGATGTCGGGGCCGGTGCCGTCCCCTTCGATGAACGGAATGATCGGGCGGTCGGGCACCGCGAGGCGCCCTTCCTTGAGCGTGATCGTCTGGCCGGTGTCGGGGCACATGGGAAGCGCAGTCTAGTCAAGGACTCGCCGCCCCCGCAAGCGCCCGGTGGGAGTAGAGTGGCCCGGGGGGCCGCCATGGCCGAGACCAGGAATCCGATGCCGGGCTTCAGCGTGACCGTCGAGGCGCGCGTCGCCACGCTCACCATCGACCGGCCGCCGTTGAACGTGCTCGACATCGCCACCTGCCGGGGGCTCGCCGGCGCCGTGCACGGCCTGGCCGGGCTCGACGACGTCGGCGTGCTGGTCGTCGCCGGGCGCGGCCGCGCGTTCAGCGCCGGCGTCGACGTCGGCGAGCACCTG
>DATKFL010000143.1:0-3443 GCA_035511355.1 Dongiaceae bacterium | reverse complement strand
GGCGATGGCGGGAAGCCTCTGGCTCACGGTCGAGGGCGCGCATCTCGTCCGGGCGAGGGCCGCGACCGTGCGGCCGGTGTCGCTCTTCCTCGGTCTCGGCAAGGTGCATGCTCTCGAAGTGCGGGTCGAATCGGCGCCGGCCGGGCCGATGGCGCCGGGTGTCTACCTCCCGAAGAGCCTGAGCATCAATACCGACCTGCGGGTTCTGTTCACCAACCAGCACCGGCGGCGGGAATTCGCGTACTCCGGATTCGCTCTCGTGGCGCCGCATCCCGGGCCGCCCGACGCGAGCACGTCGGCGGCGCCGTCCCGCTCGGAGCCCGCCGGGACCAGCGCCGGCGGCGGCTCCCGTTGAGCCTCCGCCTCCGGCTCGCCCTGGCGCTGACCTTCGCCGCCATCCTGCCGCTCGGCGTGGTGGCCGGGCTCCTGCTCCTGTCCGCGGAACGGCGGGCGGCCGAGGACGCCGTCGCGCGCCTGCATCGCGCGCGGCAGCAGGCGGTTCTCCTGGTCGAGGGGGAGCAGGCCGACCTGCGCGAGCGGGTGGCGCGCGCCGCGGCCGACCTGCAGGCGACGCGCGGCGCGGCGACGCCCCTCCGCCAGGGGCCGGCGTCGGCGGCGCGCGACCTGGCCCGCCGCCTCGCCGAGCGCAACGCGCTCGATCTCCTGGAGATCCGGAGCGGCGGCGATGCGGCGCTCCTGGCCTCGTCCGCCGCGGGGCCGGCGCCGGCGCTCGCCATCGACGTCGCCGGTGCTGTGGATGGATCCCTGACGCTCGCCATGCTCCCGGTCGCGTCGCTGCCGCCTCCCCCCGACGCGCCGCCGCCGGGGGAGGAGCCCGTGGAATCGGAGCCGCCGGCCGCGGGCGCCGCGATCGTCGATCCGGCCGGCGGTCCGCCTGACGAGCCGGTCGAGCCGCCCGAGCGCCCCCTCCCGCCCGACGCTCGCGCCCTGGTCTCGCGCCGCACCGTGACCCTCGGCGGCACCGACTACGTGATTCTCGGGGCGGTGGCGCTCGGCCGGTCGCTCCTCCGGGACGCGGCGCGCTTCACCGAGGGACCGGCGGCGCTGGTGGGCCCCGACGGCGCCATCGTCGAGTCGACCGGTGAGCCGGGGGCGCCGGTGATCACCGCCGACGTCCCGGTCGCTCCGGGGGGATGGGCCTTGCGGGTCGCGGCGCCGGCGGCCGACGCCGACCGGGTGCGCTCCGACCTGCGCGCCGCGTTCGGGGGTGTGGCGCCGATCGCGCTCCTGAGCGCGCTCCTGGTCGGCGTGGTCCTCGCGGCCGGCATCGCGCGCCCGATTCGGGCGCTCGCGGCGCGCGCCGAGGCGATGGCGGCGCGCCACGCCGCGCCGCTCACCCCCGGCACCGAGAGCGACGAGGTGCGTGGCCTGACCCGCTCGTTCGACCGGATGCTCGAGGGTCTCGCCGAGAGCGAGCGGCAGCGCCTCGCCGCCGAACGGGTCGCCGCCTGGCAGGAAGTGGCCCGGCGGGTCGCGCACGAGGTGCGCAACGCCCTCTCGCCGATCGGCCTCGCGGTCGAAAACCTGCGCCGCACCCGTGCCCGCGCGCCGGCCGAGTTCGATCGCGCGCTCGAGGTCGAGACCGCGACCATCCTGGAGGAGGTCGAGAGCCTGCGCGGCCTGGTCGACGAGTTCTCGCGCTTCGCGCGGCTGCCGGCGCCGCAGTGCGCGCCGTGCGACCTGCGCCAGGTCGTCGATCAGGCGCTGGCGCTTTTGGCCCCGCGTCTCGAGGCGGCGCGCGCGAGCGTCTCGGTGGCGGACGGCGGCGTCGCGCACCGGGTGAACGCCGATGCCGGCCAGATCGGCAGGGCGATCAAGAATGTCCTCGCCAACGCGATCGACGCCCTCGACGGGGCGGCGGTGCGGCGCATCGAGGTGATCGTGCGAGCCAGCGGCGTCTTCGAGGAGATCGTCGTGCGCGACAGCGGGCCGGGTTTTCCGCCCGAGGCCCTCCGCCGGGTCTTCGAACCCTACTACACAACCCGCGCCGAGCGCGGCGGCACCGGGCTCGGGATGGCGATCGTGCACCGCCTGGTCACCGAGCACGGGGGGACGGCGGGCGCGCGCAACCTCGCCGGCGCCGTGAGCGGCGCCGAAGTGACCCTGCGCCTGCCGGTCGCGGGGCCCGCCGCGGCGCCGCCGGCGGAGGCCTGAGTCGATGCCGACCATCCTGATCGTCGACGACGAGAAGAACCTCCGCGCGACGCTGGCGCGCACGCTCGGCCTCGAGGGGTATGCGACCGAGGAGGCCGAGGACGGCGCGCGCGCCTTCGAGCGACTCGACGAGACCGACGTCGACCTCATCCTGCTCGACCTGCAGATGCCGGTGATGGACGGCCTGACCTTTCTCGAGCGGCTCGCCGAGCGCGGCCGGCGCCTCCCGGTCATCGTCCTGAGCGCGCACGGCAGCATCGAGCGGGCGGTGAAGGCGGTGCGGCTGGGAGCCGTCGACTTCATCGAGAAGCCGCCCGCGGCGGAGCGGATCGTCCTGGCGGTGAGCAACGCCCTGCGGCTCGAGCGCCTGGCGCGCGAGACCGATCGACTCGAGGAGGAGGCCGGTCGCGGCCGGACGCTGCTCGGCGCGTCGCCGGCGATGCAGGCGCTCGCCGCGACCCTCAGGAAGGTGGCGCCGGCCGACGCGGGCGTCCTCGTCCTCGGGGAAAACGGCAGCGGCAAGGAGCTGGTCGCGCGCGCGCTCCACGACGGCAGCCCGCGCCGCGCCCGGCCGTTCGTCACGGTCAACTGCGCCGCCATCCCGGAGACCCTGTTCGAGAGCGAGCTGTTCGGACATGCGCGCGGCGCCTTCACCGGCGCGACCGAGGCGCGCCGCGGCAAGTTCCAGGCGGCCGACGGCGGAACCCTCTTCCTCGACGAGATCGGCGAGGTGCCGCTCGGGCTCCAGCCGAAGATGCTGCGCGCGCTCGAGAGCGGCGAGGTGGAGCGGATCGGGGGGCGCGGCCCCGAGCGGGTCAACGTGCGGGTCATCGCCGCCACCAACCGCGACCTCGAATCCGAGGTGCGCGCCGGCCGCTTCCGCCAGGACCTCTACTACCGCCTGCTGGTCGTGCCGATCAAGGTGCCGGCGCTGCGCGACCGCGCCGACGACATCCCGCTCCTCGCGGCGCACTTCCTCGAGGTCGCCTGCCGGCGCAATCGGGTGCGACCGAAGCGGCTCGGCGCCGGGGCGCGGGCGCTCCTCGACGCGCACTCCTGGCCCGGCAACGTGCGCGAGTTGCGCAATGCGATGGAGCGCGCCGCCATCCTCGCGTCGAGCGACGTGATCGAGGCCGATGTCCTGGCGTTCCTCGCGGCGGGGCCGGGGATCCCGTCGCCCGGGCTCCCGGCGGCGGCGTCCCCGGGCGCCCCCGAGGGGCCGTTCGATCTCGCCGCGGCGCTCGAGGCGCACGAGAAGGCGATCATCC
>DATKFL010000142.1:0-6745 GCA_035511355.1 Dongiaceae bacterium | reverse complement strand
GAATTGCCCGGTCACGAGGAGCGCGCGCGCCACCATGGTCTCTCCCGGGGTCGGCGCCTGCAGGCGGCCGTAGGTCCCCTCCTTGCGAAGCCGGGTGAACTGCGGCAGGCGGCCGCGCGCCATCAGGGTGAGGAGGTCCTCGAGGTCGGCGCCGTCGAACGCCACCAGCACCAGCCGGCCGGACGGCTGCAGCGGCAGCGGCGCCGGCGCCCGCAGGATCGCGCCCTCCGCCGGCGCCGCGGGGAAGACGAGGAGCGGCGCGCTCAGCGCGGCGAGCGCCAGCCCGGCCGCCGAGGCCAGCATGTACGGGTTGCGCTTGAAGGCCGGGACGATCGAGACGACCGCGCCGTAGACCCAGGCCGCCGCCACCGCCCCGAGCAGGAAGCGCAGCCGCGCCGCCGCCGTCAGGTCGATGCCGCGGCGATGGGTCACCATCAGCCAGCCGATCGAGACGAGAAACAGGGGGGTGTTGGCGGTGTGGAACGACAGCATGTAGCGCGGGCTCAGGGCCGGCACGCGCAGGTGACGGCTGGCGAAGAAGCGGAGCAGCCCGTAGAGAAACGGCCAGATCAGCCCCGCCGCGACCGCGTAGATCGCGACCAGGGGCAGCATCCCGAGACAGAAGGTCGAAAACGGCGGGTCGGGGTGCAGGACCCGGAGGGCCGCGGCCAGAAGCAGCGCCCCGTACAGGCCGGCGAGGGTTGCGTTGAGGACGAGGCGCGGCCCGTTCACGCGCGCGACTGTAGCATGCCGCCGGCTGTGCTAGAGTCGCGTCCCGATGCCGGTCGACGTTCCCGCACGCGTCCTCGCGCACGAGGCGATCAACCCGGACCACCGCCTTTTGACCCTCGAAGCGCCGCGCATCGCGCGCGCCGCGAAACCCGGACAGTTCGTGATGCTGCAGGTGGCGCCGGGACGCGATCCGCTCCTGCGCCGTCCGATGAGCATCTGCCGCGTCCCCGACCGCGCGCGCCGCCGCATCGAAGTGCTCTACAAGATCATCGGCGAAGGGACCCGGGCGCTCGCGGCGCGCCGTCCGGGCGACACCGTCCTGACCCTCGGGCCGCTCGGGAACGGCTTCACGCTTCCCCGGGGGGCGGAGGGCGGCGCGGCGACCCGCGGCCGATCCGGCGGGCGCGACGGCGAGGGTCCGCTCGTGCTGGTGGCCGGCGGCATCGGCATCGCCATCTTCCCCTTCCTCGCCGACGAGTTGCAGCGCGCCGGGCGGAGCGCGACGCTCCTGTTCGGCGCGCGCGGGCGACGCGACCTGGTCTACACCGCGCCGCTGCGCGCGCGCGGCGTGGCCATCCGGTACGCGACCGAGGACGGCAGCCGCGGCGTGCGCGGCTTCGTGACCAGGCTCCTCGAGCCGATGCTCGCCGCCACGCCGAAGCCGCGGTTGTACGTCTGCGGCCCCACGCCGATGCTGCGCGCGGTCGGCGACCTCGCGGCGAAGGCCGGCGCTCCCTGCCAGCTGGCGCTCGAGTCGCAGATGCCGTGCGGCATCGGCGTCTGTCTCGGCTGCGTGGTCGCCTGCCCCGGCGACGCGCACGGGCCGATCTTCCGGCGGGTCTGCACCGAAGGCCCGATCTTCGCCGCCGGCCAGGTGTCGTGGTGAGCGCCGCGCGGACCGGCGCCCCGCACCTCCACCCCCCCGACCTGTCGGTCGAGGTCGGGCCGCTCAAGTTCAAGAACCCGATCATCGCGGCGAGCGGCACCTTCGGCTACGGCACCGAGCTCGACGCCTACCAGGACCTCGAGTCGATCGGCGGCTTCGTCAGCAAGGGGCTGTCGCTCGAGCCGCGCCGCGGCAACGCGCCGGCGCGCACCTGCGAGACCGCGAGCGGCATGCTCAACGCCATCGGCCTGGCGAACGTCGGGGTGGAGGCGTTCCTCTCCGAGAAGCTCCCGGCGCTCCGGGGGCGGGACACGGTGGTCATCGCCAACGTCTTCGGCGAGACCGAGGACGAATACGTCGCGGTGGCGCGCCGGCTGAACGGGGCGGCGGGGCTGCACGCGATCGAGTTGAACCTCTCCTGCCCCAACACCGAGAAGGGCGGCCTCGCGTTCGGCGTCTCGCCGGCCCTGACCCGCGCGGTGGTGGCGGCGGTGCGGCGCGCCGCGCCCGACCTGCCGCTGATCGTGAAGCTGACCCCGAACGTGACCGACATCGCCGAGGCGGCGCGCGCCGCGAAGGACGGCGGCGCCGACATCCTGTCGCTGGTCAACACCTTCCTCGGGATGGCGATCGACCTCGAGCGCCGCCGCCCGATCCTCAACAACACGGTCGGCGGGCTCTCCGGCCCCGCGATCAAGCCGCTCGCGATCTACATGGTCCACCGGGTCTACCGCGAGGTCGATCTGCCGATCATCGGCATGGGCGGCATCGCCTCCGGGGCCGACGCGCTGGAGTTCATGGTGGCGGGAAGCGCCGCGGTGCAGGTCGGCACGCTCAATTTCGTCGAGCCGGCCGGACCGGTTCGCCTGGTGGGCGAGATGACCGACTGGTGCCGCCGGCACAAGGTCGGCGCGGTGCGGGAGATCGTCGGGACCCTGGCGCTGCCCGGCAAGCACGGCGGCGAAGCGCCGGCGGGCTAGAACCGGATCTTAAAGGACGCCGGGGACGCTGGTCTTCGCTTCGCCCGGCGCGTCGATCGCGCCGACCCGGATGCCGGCCTCCCCCACTTCCTTGGCCGTCTCGCCGAAGATGTCGAGCAGCGACTTGAAGACGGCGTCGCCGTCGGCGACGCGGCGGCCCTCGGGGTCGTAGAGCATCAGATGCGGCAGCGACTCGATGCCGTACTGCTCCACCACCGGCATCGTCCAGTCGACCACGTCGACCTTGCGGAGCGCGAGGCGCGCCGGCTCCGCCGCCGCGAGGCGCTCGAGCGCCGGCCCGACCACGCGGCAGGGCGGGCACCAGGTGGCGTAGAAGTCGACGACCGTGTACTTCCCCTTCGCCAGGTGGGCCTCGAGATCGACCTTTTCGCCGTGCGTGATGATGGCGGCGTCGGCTTTGGGTCCCTGCGGCGCCTTCGCGCCGCAGGCGCCGGTGGCGAGGGCGAAAGCGAACGCCGCACCGAGGGCGGCGGAGGAGCGGAGGCAAAGCGGTCGCATGAGCCTTGCATTATAGCGAGGTTGCAACCACCGGCACCTTGCGACAGAATCGACCGCATGCCGTCCGCCGATTGCCTGATCGTCGCGCTCGACATGAGCACGCGCGACGCCGCCCTGCAGATGGTCGCCGCCCTCAAGCCGAAGGTGCGGCGTTTCAAGGTGGGGCTCGAGCTGTTCACCGCCTGCGGGCCGGCGCTGGTGCGCGAGCTGATGGCGGGCGGGGCGCGCATCTTCCTCGACCTGAAGCTGCACGACATCCCGAACACCGCGGCGCGCGCCGGAGTGGAGGCCGCCCGGCTCGGGGTCGACATGTTCACGATTCACCTTTCCGGCGGGTCGATGATGGCGCGCCGCGTCGTCGACGAGGTCGACACCGCGTGCGCGCTCTACAGCCTGCCCCGGCCACGCATCCTCGGTGTGACCGTTCTCACCTCCTTCGGCCCCGACGACCTCAAGCCGCTCGGGATCGAGCGCCTGGTCGAGGACCAGGTGGCGGCGCTCGCGGGCCTGGCGACGCAGGCCGGGCTCGACGGGCTGGTCGCCTCGCCGCGCGAGGTGAAGCGGCTCCGCGCCCTGGTCGGCGATGCGATGCTCCTCGTGACCCCGGGGGTGCGCCCCGCGGGGTCCGGCTCCGACGACCAGGCACGCACCCTGACCCCGCGCGAGGCGGTCGAGGCGGGGGCCGATCACATCGTGGTCGGCCGGCCGATCACCTCGGCGCGCGACCCGCTCGAGGCGGCCGAGACGATTCTTCTCGACCTGGACGGCCGATGAACGCCGACGCCCGCCGCGCGCCGCGGGGGGCCCTGGTCATCGCGTTCGCGCTCGCAACCGTGGCGGCCGCGCCGCCGGCCGCGAAGCCTCTGCCGGCTCCCGCCGCTCCCGCGCCGTTCACCAACGAGGACATCGTGCGGCTGGTCGTGCACGGCACCGCGGAGAAGACCATCCTCCGCGAGATCGCCGCGCGGGCGCCGCAGTACGACCTCGACCCCGGGATCGTCGAGGAGTTGCGACGCGTCGGCGTGAGCGAGGCGATCATCGCCGCGATGCGGACGCGGCAGATCGAGGCAGGCGGCGGCGCGGGCGACGCAAGCGCCGCGACCGGCGGCGTCCCGGGCGCGGCCCCGGGGTCCCCGGCGCATTCGGCGGCCCCCGCGCGCACCGGCCAGGTGGTGATCCGCTTCCGGCCGCCCGACAAGGAGAACGAGGACCCCGGCCCCTTCGCCATCGCGGCGCTCCCGAAACAGGTGACCCGCCCCGCCGACGGCGAGGTCGGCACGGTCAGCGATCTCGCCCTCGTCGTCTTCTGCGCCAGCTCGATCCATGTTCCCGACCACTGGGAGAGCAAGACGCCGCTCAAGGGAGCGCCGCGGCACGAGCTGCTGTTCTTCCGTCCCGGCAGCCAGCCGCGCAAGGAGCACGGCTTCGAGCTCCTGGCGCTCAACCGCGACCCGATTCCGCCCCTGACGCTCGAAGCCGGGCGGCACGCGCTGGTGGTGGGGCTCGCCGGCCAGCACGGCTCCGGCGACTGGCAGCTGATCGCCTCCGATCCGGAGTCGATCGAGGTGCCGGTCGACGGCACGGTGCGGCTCCTCCTCGACGCCCGCACAAAAATCCGCGGCAACAAGATGGTCGGCTTCGGGGTCGACCAGGTCTTCACGCTCTCGCCCGATCCGATGTCGGTTCTCCCGGCACCGGAGCCGCCGACCGATCCGGCCCCCGCGCCGCCGGAGACCGAATGACGGACGGCGCGCGCCGGCGGCCGCTGAGCCTCGTCCTCTGCGGCGGCGGGATCACCGGCGCGATGTACGAATTCGGGGCGCTGCACGCGCTCGACCATTTCCTCGTGGACGGATTCCGGGTGACCGACTTCGACATCTTCGTCGGCACCAGCGCCGGCGCCGTCGTGGCTGCCCTGCTCGCCAACGGGGTCGCGCCGCAGGCGGTCGGGCGCGCCATCCGCGACGCCGCCGAGAGCCCGCTGAACTTCCGCCAGGAGGATGTCGTGCAGCTCGACGGCGACGACGTGAGGGCGTCGCTCCGGCGCGTCCTCGGGATCGTGCCGGAGTGGCTGGGACTCCGGCGCGGCAAGCCGCGCCTCAGTCTCCCGAAGGCGGTGCGCGCCATCGAGGAGACGCTCCCCGCCGGCATCTATTCGCTCGAGCCGTATCGCGCCTACCTCAAGCGCCTGCTCGCCTCGCCCGGCTGCACCGACTCGTTCGCGGCGTTGAAGTGCGAGCTCTACATCCCGGCGGTGACCCTCGACAAGGCGGAGCTGGTCCTGTTCGGCGCGGAGCCGTTCCGCGACGTGCCGATCTCCGACGCCATCGCGGCGTCGTCGGCCCTGCCGCTCTACTTCCGGCCGGTGACGCTCGACGGCATCGACTACGTCGATGGCGGCGTCGGGCAGGTGGTGCACTTCGACCGGCCGCTCCTGCGCGGCTCGCGCTTCCTGATCCTCGTGAACCCGGTCATCCCGATCCACAACGACCCGGCCGAGGTCTGCATCCCGACCCGCACCGGGCACTGCGCGCGGCTCCAGGAGAAGGGGGTCTCGTTCGTCATCGACCAGTCGCAGCGCATCTCCTCGCGCCAGCGGATGATCCTGGGCCTCGAGCGCTTCCGGCATCTCTATCCGGACGCGCGCATCCTGCTGATCGAGCCGCCGCCGCGCGACTCGGTCCTGTTCCTCGAGAACATCCTCAACTACAGCGCCCGGGTGGCGATGCTCGACTACGGCTACCGCTCGACGGCACAGCTGCTGCGCGCCCGGTTCCAGGAGTTCCAGGAGGCGTTCGCCGCGAACGGGGTCGAGGTCACGCTCGAACGGCTGCGGGACGAGAACCCCTGGGCGCCCGAGCCGGTTCCCGCCCATGGTGCCGCGTAGCTTGTTGCGTCCGGAGGTGGTGAGGGGGCTCACCGTGCCGTCTGCCGGTGAACGGGACCCTCGAGCGAACCCGCGCATTTTCTGAGGGATTCGGCGATTTCCCGGTGGCACGCTCCGTGGTGTCGGCGGGGCGATGCGCTGGCCGCGGACCCCCGTCGAGCGGGTGCAACTGTTCCGCCCCCCCTTCTGCCCCTGGCCGGAGTGCGCCGAACATCGTCGAACCAGACGTGGGTTCCGGTTCCGGCGCCACGGCCGCTACCTGACCCGGAGACGCAGCGTGCCGCGATTCCTCTGCCTCACCTGCCGACGCACCTTCTCGCGGCAGACCTTCTCGACCTCCTACTACCTCAAGCGACCCGAGCTCCTCTCTCCTCTGGCGGCCGCCCTTCAGGCTGGCGGTGCTCTCCGCCAGATAGCACGCACCCTCGCCTGCGCCCACTCGACCACCGCTCGTCTCGCCGCGCGTCTCGGCCGCCACGCGATGCTTCTCCAGGCACGGGCGATGTCGCTCTTGAGAGGCCGGCTGGTCGAGCCGGTCGTCCTCGACCACTTCGAGACCTTCGAGTTCTCCCAGGACCTGCCGTTTGGGGTTGCCACCCCGGTCGGGAGTCTCTCCTGGTTCGTCTACGGCCTGGACCCGGCGCCACATGCGCGCGCCGGGCGACTCACCGAGGCGCAGCGGCAGCGGCTCCGCCGCCGGCCCCGCCGAACGGCCTTCGGCGGTTATCGCGGATCGACCCG
>DATKFL010000141.1:0-3345 GCA_035511355.1 Dongiaceae bacterium | reverse complement strand
CCAGCCGCGCGGCCTGGAAGAGCCGCGTCCGGAGCGAACCGAGCCGGTCGGCGACCTCGCGCCGCGACAGGGTGACCATCTCGGCCGCCGCGGAGGGGGTCGGCGCCCGGAGGTCGGCCACCAGGTCGGCGAGCGTGACGTCGGTCTCGTGCCCGACCGCCGAGATCACCGGCGCCGCGGAGCCGGCGATGGCGCGTGCCACGATCTCTTCGTTGAACGCCCAGAGGTCCTCGATCGATCCGCCGCCGCGGGCCACGATGATCGCGTCGAGTCCGCCGAGGCGGTTGAGCGCCGCGATCGCGGCCGCGATCTCCTCCGCCGCGCCGTCGCCCTGGACGCGTGCCGGAGCCAGCACGACGCCCACCTGGGCGAAGCGGCGCTCGAGGACCCGCAGGATGTCGCGGAGCGCGGCACCGCGCTCGGAAGTGACCAGGCCGATCCGCCGCGGCAGGAGGGGAAGCGGCCGCTTGCGCGCCGGGTCGAGGAGCCCCTCGGCCTGAAGACGCGTCTTCAACTGCTCGAGCGCCAGCTGCAGGGCGCCGAGCCCCGCCGGCTCCATCCGCTCGACGACGATCTGGTAGCCGCCGCGCGCCTCGTACAGGCCGACGCGGCCGTGCACGATCACCTTGAGCCCGTCCTCCGGACGGAACTTCATGAAGGACGAGGATCCACGGAAGAGCACCGCGGCGATCTGCGCCGCGTCGTCCTTGAGCGTGAAGTAGGTGTGACCGCTCGGATAGCGGCGCAGGTTGCTGATCTCCCCCTCGACCCAGAGCGCCGGAAGGCTCTCCCGCAGCAGCCCGCCGACCATCGCGTTGAGCTCGGCGACGGTCAGGACCTGCCGGCGCCGGTCGGATCGCGGATCGTCGGCGCGATCAAACAGGGTCGGCATCGCCCCCGCCTCCCGGCGCCGCGTCGGCTCGCACCATGATCCGCGTGATGCCGCGCGCCCGGCCGGAGGTCTCGTCGATATCGAGGAGGACGCCGCACAGGCGGGTGTCGCGCCTGGCGATGGCGAAACGGACCGGCATGCCGGTCAGGAACTTCCGGAGCGCCAGGTCCTTCTCGACGCCGATGATCGAATCGTACGGCCCGGTCATCCCGAGGTCGGTGATGTACGCGGTGCCGCCGACGAGGATCCGCTCGTCGGCGGTCGGCACGTGCGTGTGGGTGCCGACGACCGCCGACACGCGGCCGTCAAGGTGCACCGCCATCGCCTGCTTCTCCGAGGAGGCCTCGGCATGCATGTCGACCAGCACGACGCGCGCGCGCCCGGCGATCGAAGCCAGGGCGCGATCGGCGGCGCGGAACGGATCGTCGCACGGCGGCATGAAGACCCGGCCCATGAGGTTCACCACCGCCACCGGCACGCCGCCCGGCGTCGCGCCGATGAAGACGCCGCGTCCCGGGGCGCCGGCGGGATAGTTGTCGGGGCGCAGGAGCCGGCCGTTGGCCGCGAGGTAGGGGACGATTTCCTGCTTGTCCCAGATGTGATTGCCGGAGGTCATGCAGTCGAGGCCGGCGGCCAGCATCTGATCGGCGAGGTCGGGAGTGACGCCGAATCCATCGGCGGCGTTCTCGACGTTCGCCACCGCCAGGTCGACCTGGTGCTCGACGATGAGCCGCGGCAGCGCCGTCTGCAGCACCCGCCGGCCGGCCCGGCCGTTCACGTCTCCGATCGCCAGGATGCGCATGCGGCCTCTAGGTGGCGTAGTCGACCGCGCGGGTCTCGCGGATGACGCTGACCCGCACCGTGCCGGGGAAGCGGGCTTCCTGCGTGACCCGGCGGGTGATGTCCTTCGAGAGCCAGACGACGTCGGCGTCGGCGACCGAGCCGGGTTCGACGATGACCCGGAGCTCCTTGCCGGCGCGCATCGCGAACACCTTGCCGACGCCGCTGAACGAGGCGGCGATCGCTTCGAGGTGCTGCATCCGCTCGAAGAAGATGTCGAGGTTGTCGTCGCGCTCGCCGGGGCGTCCGACGACCGCGCGCTCCGCCACCTTGAGGAGCACCGCCTCGACCGACGGCTCGGCGGCGACCTGGTGCAGCGCCCGGATCGCCTGCACGACGCGCGCATCCTCGCCGAAGCGCGCCGCCAGATCCGCCGAAGCGAGCAGGGGATGGCTGCGCGGCCCGTCCCCCTCCTCGACCTGTCCGATCTCGTGCAGGAGGCCGGCCCGGAGCGCCACGTCGCCGCGCGCTCCGAGCTGGACCGCCATCTGCTGCGCGAAGCGGGCGACCGCCACCGAATGCTGCAGCAGGTTGTAGCCGGCGACGGTGCGGTAGCGGAGCCGCCCCAGGAGCCGGGTCAGGCGCGGCGGCAGGCCGGTCAGTCCGACCTCGAAGGCCGCCGATTCGCCCGCCGCCTCGAGCCCCTCCTCGAGGTCCAGGCGGGTCTTCTCGACGACTTCCTCGATGCGCGCCGGGTGGATCCGCCCGTCCTCGATCAGCCGCTCGAGCGAGGTGGCGGCGACCGCCCGCCGGAACGGGTCGAAGCAGGAGAGCACGATCGCCTGCGGGGTTTCGTCGACGATGACATCGACGCCGGTCGACATCTCCAGCGCCCGGATGTTGCGGCCCTCGCGTCCGATGATCCGCCCCTTCATCTCCTCGTTCGGGAGCCGCACGACCGAGACGACGTTGTCGACCATCTCGCCGGTCGGCAGCCGCTGCAGCGCCTCGGCCGTCAGGCGCCGCGCCGCGCCGGCCGCCTCCTCGCGCGCCTCCTCCTCGAGGCGGCGCACCACCAGCGCCGCCTCCTGGCGCGCCTCCGTCTCGATCTGCTGCACCAGCTCCTGGCGCGCCTGCGCGGCGGTGAGGCCGGCGATCCGCTCGAGCGTCTGGCGCTGCCGTTGGAGCGCCGCCTGGGACTCCCGCTCGCGCTCGGCGACCGCCGCCTCGCGCTCCCGAAGCCGTCCCTCGAGAGCGTTCTGCTCGCGCTCCTTCTGGCTGAACAGCTGCAGGCGGCGCTGGAGGTTGCGCTCCTGCTCGCGCAGGCGGTCCTCCTGGCCCTTGAGATCCTGGCGCTTCTGCCGCGACTGCTGCTCGAACTGGGTCTCGGCGGCGGCGCGTCGCTCCTCGATCTCGAGGTCGATCTCCTTGGCGCGGAGTCGCGCCCGATCCTCGGAGTCGCGCTCGAGGGCGGCGGCGCGGGAGCGGCCCTCCTCGAGGGCGCGGCCGGCCGCCCGGCGCCCCAGCGCGGCGAGAAGAAGCGCCGCGCCGGCGCCGAGCGCCAGGGTCAGGACGAGGATCACGGTCATCCGTGCTCCTCCCCGGGACAGATTCGCAGCATCGCTCTTTTCTGCAGGCGGGGCCCGCGGCATCCGCGGGCGGCTCGGCGGATC
>DATKFL010000140.1:0-2026 GCA_035511355.1 Dongiaceae bacterium | reverse complement strand
GACGGGGGGACTTCCGCGAGGACCTCTACTACCGCCTGGGGGGATTCGAGATCCATCTGCCGCCGCTCCGCGAGCGGCGCGACGACATCCTGGCGATGATCCAGGTCTTCCTGCAGGAGCTCGGAACGACGATCGGCCGGCCGGCGGCGGGGCTGACGCGCGAGGCGCACGACGCCCTCCTCTCCCATTCCTGGCCGGGCAACGTCCGCGAGCTGCGCAATGTCCTGGAGCGGGCGACGATCCTGAGCGACGGCGGCCTCGTCACGCTCGAGCACCTTCCGATGGGGTTGACGCGGGGGGATGGCGTGCCCGCACCGTCGGCCGCGGGCGAGGCCGCCGCGGACGCGCCCGGCGTCCCGGCCGCCGCGGCAAGCCTGCCGGCGGGCGGCGGCCTCGAGGCGGTCGAGCGCGAGATGATCGTCAAGGCGCTTGCTGAGACCGGCAACAACCGGTCGCGCGCGGCGCGCCTGCTCGGCATCACCCGCTCACAGCTCTACTCGCGCCTCCAGAAGCACAGCATCGACGCGCGCTCCACCGGCCCGGACGACTGATCCCTCCCTTCCCGCCGGTCCGTGCGGCGGACCTGCCCGACTGAGCGATTCCGCGCACCTGTGTCGGCGGCCTGTCGAAATACGCACAGGCGCAGAGCGCCACGAGCGGTCTCCACCGGCGGGCCTAACCCGCTTCGTCCCATGACGATGCGGACGCGGCGTGCGGCGTGGGTCGCCCTGGCACGTCGTGTGAAGTGGGGTGCCCCGCAGGAGGCCGAAGCGATGTCACAGAAACATGTGGAACGGGTGATTGGGCGTCTGGCGACGGACGAGGAGTTCCGCCGGCGCTACGAGGCGAATCGGGAGGCGGCGCTCGAAGAGGCGATTGCGTCGGGCGCCGATCTGACGCCGGTCGAGCGAAAGGCTCTCCTGGGTCTCGACCTGGCGGCCTGCAGCCGCTTCGCAGACTGCCTCGATCCGCGCCTCCAGAAGATGAATCTGAACGCGAGGAAGACCTCGTCGGGGGAGACGCCATGACCGCCCCCGGAGTCCTGAAGGAGGGTCGCATGCCGTCGAGCGGCCCGCGCCGCGCCGTCCGCCTGGCGATCCTGCTCGCGATCGCTCTGCCTGCGGTAGCGCTGGCCCTGCTCGGGTGCGGCGGCGCCGCCAAGGGCGCCACCGAGCCGGCACCACTTTCGGTCGCCGTCGCCGCAGTCGTGGAGCGGGACTTGGCGATCACCCGGGAGTGGATCGGCACGCTCGACGGCTCCGTCAACGCCGAGATCCGGCCCCAGGTCGAGGGCTACCTCACGAAGCAGGTCTATCGGGAAGGGGCGCTGGTGCGCCGGGGCGACACGCTGTTCGTGATCGACCCGCGCCAGTTCCGCGCCGCGCTCGACCAGGCCGAGGCGGACCGGTCGCGCGCCGAGGCCGCACTCGGCAAGGCGGAACACGACGTCGCGCGCTTCACGCCGCTCGCGGCGGAGAAGGCGGTGAGCCAGCAGGAGCTCGACAACGCCCGCTCGGCGGCGCAGCAGGCACAGGCCGACCTCGACGCCGCCCGGGCTGCGGTCGAGCGCGCCCGTCTCAACCTCGAATGGACCAGGGTCGTCTCGCCGATCGACGGTATCGCGGGGATCGCCCGGGCGCAGGTGGGTGATCTGGTCGGTGGTCAGACGTCCATGACGACCGTGTCGACGGTCGATCCGATCAAGGTGTACTTCAACGTCAACGAGAGCGAGTACCTGGCCTGGGCGCAGCACTGGGTGACCGAAGGCGCGTCGGGTCCGTCGTCTTCCGGCCGGTCCACCGCGAACCGGGGGATGTTCACGCTCGTGATGTCGGACGGGTCAATCTACCCCCACCCGGGCGATCCGCTCCTCACCGACCGCAGCGTCGACGTGAAGACCGGGACGATCAAGGTCGTGGCCCTCTTCCCGAACCCCGGGAACGTCCTCCGGCCGGGCCAGTACGGCAAGGTCCGCGCGACGGTCGAGGTCCGCAGCGGCGCCCTCCTGGTGCCGCAGCGGGCCCTT
>DATKFL010000139.1:0-4274 GCA_035511355.1 Dongiaceae bacterium | reverse complement strand
CGCGGTGGCGCGTCGCAGCCCCTCGGCCGCCTCGTCCAGATGCCGGCGCGCGTCGCCGGCGTCGCCGCGCACCAGCGCGTCCTTCGCGAGCGCGACGTAGTTGGCCATTCCCTCGAGGGGGTTGTTGATCTCGTGCGCCATCCCGGCGGCGAGGCGTCCCGCGGTGCCGAGCCTCTCGGCGTGGAACAGCTGCCGCTCGAGGGTGCGCACCCGCGCCTCCTCGCGCGCCACCGCTTCCATCCGCTGGCGCCGGCGCGCCTGCTGGATGGCGACGCCGCCGAGACCCGCCGCGAGCGTCATGACCATCAGGTTCAGGACCAGGGTCTTGCGGTAGCGCGCCGCCAGCGGATCGAGAAGCGCCATGGCGCGCGGGCCGGTCTCGCGGCAGGCGAGGCTCCAGGGGGCCGACGCCGACCACCCCTCCGCCGAGACGGTCGCGCCCTCACCATCGTCCCCCGCCGGGGCGAAGCCGCTCCCGGGGTTGGCCCCCGGGTCGGAGGCGAGCAGCTGTCCGCCGGAGTCGACCAGGATGCAGGCGAGTCCCTCGCCCGGAGCGCCGGGTGACGGGCTCATGAGGCGCGCGGCGTCGACGGTGACGTCGAGGCTGACCGCGCCGCGCACCGTGCGGATGCCGACGCGCGGCTCGAAGCGCCCCTCGACCGGCCGCTCGATCGGATCGACGGCGCGCCGGCCGGCGCTCCCGGCCGAGGTCCAGAGGACCGGCACGCCGCCCCGACGGGCCGCCTCGAGGAGCGCCCGCCCGTCCGACCCCCGCACCATCGCCCGCATCACTTCCGGATGCCCCCTCAGGAAGAGCAGGAGCGCCCCCTCCGCTTCGAGCCGCCGCCAGCGCGCCAGCCGCTCGTCGCGCGAGTCGAGCACGCTCTCGAGGTCGAAGAAGACCGGCGAGCCGGCCATGAAGGCCAGGTCGCCGCGCGCCTGCGCCAGCCGCGCCTCGATCGCCCGGGCGCGCGCCGCCGCCGCCAGGCTGGTGGCGCGCCGGGCCCCTTCCCCGGCATCGCGCCGGGCCGTGGCGATCTCCCAGAACCCGGCGACGTTGATGGCGATGACCGCCGCCGCCGCGGCGAGAGTCAGCCAGGTCATTCCCGGCCAGCGACCGCGTCTCACGCGCGCCACTATAGCGCAGGGGTCAGCAAGAACCGCGCCCCCTCAATCCGGGCCGTGACGCGAGCGCAAAGGGCTCGGCCGACGTGGGTGCCGCGCCCTTTGCGCTCGCGTCGCGGCCCTCCAGCCCATCGGGAATATGTGAATGCGACGGGTGATGCGTACGGGGTATGGGCGGGGTGGGGGGCGGGCGGCCGCGGTGCGGGCATGAAAAAAGGGCCGCGTTGCCGCGGCCCTGGTGGAACCGAATCGGGCGGGGTTACGACTTGGCGGCCTCGATCGAGGTGATCCGGATGACGTTCGAGGAGGTGTCGAGCTGCCCGGCGATCTTCACGGCGTGGCCGAGATGGCTCGCGACGTTGTCGACCTTCTCGATCGTGTAGGTCTTGTTGTCGGCCACCAACTGCACCTTGGCGCCGTTCTTGATGCATTTCAGCGCGCAGTCCTTGCCGTCGGCCTTGGCGTTCGCGGCGCCGCAGTCCGAGTCGGTCAGGTAGCCGGTGAGGACCACGTTCTCGATCGGACCCTTGCCGAACTCCGCGGTGGTCGCGGTGGTCTTTTCCTTGTCACACGCGAACGCGGCCGGCATGGCGGCGATTGCGAGAATGGCGAGCAGCATTGCCATCTTTTTCATGGGCGAATCCTCCTCCTGATAGGGTGGCAGGATTCTACGGTGGCCCCCCGGGGGGGTCAAATCATTCCAGGTAAAAGGTATGTAAAACCTGCGGCGCCGGGCGGGAAGGCGGGCGGGCTCAGCCGACGCGCGCGACCGGAGGGGCGGCGCCCCCCTCCGTCGCGGCCGTGCCGGGGCGGGGCTTCTGGAGCGCCTCGCGGACGACCCGCACCAGCACCTGGATGTCGAACGGCTTCGCGAGATAGTCGACCGCCCCCTCGCGCAGCATCGCGGCGGCGCTCGACTCCGACGAGAAGCCGCTGCTGATCACGACGCGCACGCCGGGATCGAGGGCGCGCATCTGCCGGAAACATTCGAGGCCGCCCATCACCGGCATCGTCAGGTCGAGCAGGACCAGGTCGACGCGCGCCTGGTGCTCCCGGAAGACGCGCAGCGCCTCCTCGCCATTGCGCGCCGTGAGGACGCGGTAGCCGTTCAGCTCGAGGAGGTCGCGCGCCAGCGCCAGCACCGTCGACTCGTCGTCGACCGCCAGCACGACCGGCGTGGCGCCGCTCGTCGCCGCGGCCGCCGGCGCGGGCGGCATCGCCGTGGCCGCGGCGGTCGGCATGGCGCGCGCCGCGTCCGGCGGCGCCACCGACGGCTCGGGGGCGGCGACCGGCGCGCCGTCGCCGAGCACCGGGAGCCAGGCGGTGACGCTCGTCCCCCGGCCGCGCTCGCTGTCGATCTCGATCCACCCTTCGTGCCCCTTGATCAGGCCATAAGCGGTGGCCAGGCCGAAGCCGGCGGTGCGCCCTTCGCGCTTCGTGGTCACGAACGGCTCGAACAGGCGCTGGCGCACTTCGGGATCGATGCCGCGCCCGGTGTCGGCCACCGTCAGGGTGACGAACCGCCCGGGGCGCGCCTCGAGCCGATCGCGCACCTGCTCCTCGTCGAGCCGGCGGTTGGCGAACCGGATCTGCAGCTGCCCGCCGTACGGCATCGCCTCGCGCGCGTTGGCGCAGATCGCCTCGACCACGCGCTCCAGCTGCGCCACGTCGACTGCCGTCGTCCAGAGCGCCTCCGGTCGATCGACCCGGCACTCGATGCCCGGCGGGAGGGTCGCCCGGAGCGCGTCGAGCGATCGCTTCAGCGCCTCGCCGAGGTCGACCGGCTCGGGACGGCTGGCGGCGCGGCGACTGAAGGTCAAGAGCTGCGACGTCAGCTCGGCGGCGCGCGCCGCCGAAGTCTCGATCGCCGACAGCTGCCGGCGGATCGGATCGCCCGGCCCGACCCGATCGAGAAGCAGCCGGGTGTAGCCGAGGATGCCGGTCAGCAGGTTGTTGAAGTCGTGCGCCATCGAGCCGGCGAGACTGGCGACGCTCTCCATCCGGTTCGCCTGGCGCAGCTCGTCCTCCGAGGCGCGCAGCGCCTTCCGGTTCGCCTCGAGATCGCGCGCCATCCGATCGACGTCGTCGGCCAGTTGCGCGAGCTCGCGCGGCCCCGACGGCGCGAGCGCCACCGGCGCCCCCCCGGCCGGGATGGCGCGCACCTGCGCCGCCACCTCCTGGAGCGGGCGGGTCAGGATCATCCGCACCCAGAGCAGCAGGAAGAGGCTGACCGCGATCATCCCGCCGGCCGAGAGCGCCCCCCGCCAGAGGATCGACGACACGATCTCGTTCATCCGCCGCTCGTAGTCGATCTTGAGGTAGAGCACGCCCCGGGTGCCTCCCGAGAGGATCGGGCTGGTCCCCTGGAACAGCACCGGCGAGACCAGCACGAGGCGCCGGCCGTCGTCGACGCGGCGGTGCTCGGGCGTCGTCCGGGCGCGCGCCTCGGCCGCGGCCTCGTGGTAGGCCGGCTCGGCGATCACGCTGTCGCCGCGCCCGATCCAGTCGCGCCGGTTGCTCGCGATCACCGTGCCGTCGCCGCCGACCAGGGCGATCTCCTGCACGGTGCGATGCGAGCCGGTGGTCTCGACCATCTCCTGCACCGCCGCCACCTGTCCCTCGCGCAGGAAGCGCTGCGAGGCGCTCAGGATCGGCGCCGCGAGGATCTCGCCGTAGCGGGTCCCCTCCTCGGTCAGGTAGCGGCGCGCGAGGAGGTAGTGATCGCCGACCAGCAGGGCGGCGATCAGCGCCGCCGGCACGGTGAAGGCCAGCCCCATGAGGGTGGAGATCGGCAGGCGGCCCAGCAGGCGGGACATCGACCGGCTCACCGCGGCTCGAGGGCCGCCGCCGACAGGACCTCGGCGCCGGTGGCGGGGCGGCGCGCCAGGTTGTGACGCAGGAGGAACCGGCCGAGGCGATCGGCGGTCCCGGAAAGCAGACCCGGAGTCATCGAGGTTCCGAGCAGGCGCAGGTTCTCGTTGCGATCGGGCAGGTGGCTCCCGGACAGGGCGCGCAGGAACTCCTCGGGGCCGACGTTCTCGTGCCGGGCCATGATCGCCGCCGCCTCGACCGGGTGGGCGCGATAGTCCTCGACCGCGCGGAACCAGGCGCGCGCCACGCGCCGGAAATCGTCACGCCGCGTCTCCAGC
>DATKFL010000138.1:0-9655 GCA_035511355.1 Dongiaceae bacterium | reverse complement strand
ATGGGCCTGTACGCGCTCCTGTCGGTTCTCTTCCTCGCCCTCGTCGGCCGGGAGCTGGCACACGGCCCGGTGCCCGCCGGCGCCGGCGGAGCGCACCGATGATCGCGACCTGGTTCGCGATCGCGTCGCTCACGGTGACGCTCTACGTCGTCCTCGACGGGTTCGACCTCGGCACCGGGGCGTTGCACCTCTACGCCGCCAGAACCGACGCCGAGCGGCGCCAGGTGCTGGCGTCCATCGGGCCGTTCTGGGACGGCAACGAGGTCTGGCTCCTCGCCACCGGCGGCGTCCTGTTCGTCGCCTTCCCGCCGGTGCTGGCGGCGGCGCTCTCCGGCTTCTACCTCGCGATCATCATGGTGGTCTGGTGCCTGATCCTGCGCGGCATCGCCATCGAGTTCAGGAGCCACGTCGCCGATCCTCTCTGGCGCGCCGCCTGGGACGTCGTCTTCGCGATCGCCTCGACGCTTCTGTGCGTCTTCCTCGGCGCGGCGCTCGGGAACCTGCTGCGCGGCGTGCCGCTCGACGCGACCGGGTATTTCGCGCTGACCCTGTTCACCGACTGGAGCGCGCGCGCGCCGGTCGGCATCCTCGACTGGTACACCGTGCTGGCGGGGGTGTTCGCGCTGGCGGCGCTCACCGGGCACGGCGGCGCCTGGCTCGCCCTGCGCACCGACGGCGCGGTGCGGGAGCGCGCCCGCCGCGCCGGCCGGGCGCTGTACGCCGTGGTGGCGCTCCTCTGGATCCCGATGACCCTCGCGACCGCCAGCGTGAACCGCGATTTCGGCGCCGCCCTGGGCGGCCGGCCGCTGGTCTGGGCCGGCGGTGCGATCGCCCTCGCGGGCCTGGTCGCCGCGCTCCGCCATCTCGCGCCCGGTCGCGCCGCGCGACCCGGCCGCGCCTTCGCCGGATCGTGCGCCTTCCTCGCCGGGATCCTGCTGGCCACCGCCGCCGGCTCGTGGCCGGTGATGCTGCGCTCCGCCGCCGACCCCACCCATTCGATCACCGCCCCCGGCGCCGCCTCGTCGCCGGCCGGGTTGCGGGCGGCGCTCAGCTGGTGGGCGATCGCCTTTCCGCTCGCGATCGGCTACCTGGTGCTCCTGTTCCGGCTGCACCGCGGCAGGGCGCGGCCGGCCGCCGACGGCGAAGGGTACTAGCCCGATCCCGGCGCCCGCGCTCCCGCGCGCGGGCTGACCGGGCGAAACCCGCGGCCGGAGCATGCTTGAACGGCTCCCCCGGCGCGTGGTAGAAACAGCCCGCGCCCCGCGCTCCACCGCGCGAGCGCACACCGAGGTGCCGCCGCATGCCCGAGGCCGATCACGGCAAGGAAGCCAAGGAGTTCCATCTCGACGTTCCGGCGGAGAACCGCCCCTTCCACGTCAAGGGGGCCGGCGCGCTCGACTGGGGAATGCAGAACCGGCTGGCGCGAATTCTGAACCCCGGGAGCGGCCGGACGGTGATGCTGGCGATCGACCACGGCTACTTCCAGGGGCCGACCACCGGTCTCGAGCGGGTCGACGTGAACATCGTGCCGCTCCTTCCCCACTGCGACGCGCTGATGGTGACCCGCGGCATCCTGCGCACCAGCATCCCGGCCGCCTTCACCCGGGGCGTGGTCCTGCGCGCGAGCGGCGGCCCCAGCATCCTCAAGGAACTCTCGGACGAGGAGATCGCGGTCGACGCCGACGAGATCAGCCGGCTCAACGTCGCCGCGGTCGCCGTGCAGGTCTTCATCGGCGGCCCGTTCGAAACCCGCAGTGTCGCCAACATGACGCGGCTCGTCGACCTCGGGAACCGGATCGGGGTGCCGGTCCTCGCGGTCACCGCGGTCGGCAAGGAGATGGTGCGCGACGCCAAGTACTTCCGGCTCGCCTGCCGGATCTGCGCGGAGCTCGGGGCGCAGATCGTCAAGACCTACTACGTCGCCGACGGCTTCGACACCGTGACCGCGTCGTGTCCTGTGCCGATCATCATGGCGGGCGGCAAGAAGCAGCCGGAGCTCGATGCGCTGACGATGGCGGCCAACGCCGTCGCCGAGGGGGCGGCGGGTGTCGACATGGGGCGCAACATCTTCCAGTCCGAATCGCCCGCCGCGATGATCCAGGCGGTGCGCAAGGTGGTCCACGAGGGAGCGAAACCGAAAGAGGCCCTGGCGTACTACGAGTCGCTGCGCCGCGCCCCCGCGGGCGCCGCGAGCGGCCGCCGGTGAGCGCCGAGCGCGCCGCCCTGGCGGAAGTCCTGACCGAGTCGCTCAATCTCCTGGAGCCGCCGATCGGCGTCGCCTTCGTCGACGTCGTGCCGGCCGGGGTTCCCCGGTTCGCGGGACGGGTCGCCGCCGGCTGCCGCTTCTGGCAGGAGGCGGCCTCCGGCGTCTTCGCCACCGACGCCGCCGATCACGACCTGTGCGCCATCGGCACCTTCACCCACAACCTGGCCGGCACCCCGGCGCACGAGAGCGAGCGCGGCGAGGCCTTGAAGATCTTCGCCGACCTCGGCTACGTGCGCCCCGAGGACCTGCCGCGCATCCCGGTCCTGAAGCGGCGCGCACTGCACGTCATCTACGGCCCGCTCGCGCGGCTGCCGATCGAGCCCGACGTCGTGCTGATGTTCGCGCGCCCCGACCAGACGCTCATCCTGTCGGAGGCCTCGCAGCAGATGGAAGGCGGACTGCCGCCGGCGATGGGGCGCCCCGCCTGCGCCATCGTGCCGCAGGCGGCCAACAGCGGCCGCACCGCGCTCAGCCTCGGCTGCTGCGGCGCGCGTGCCTACCTCGATGCCTTCGCGCCCGACACGGCGCTGTACGCCGTGCCCGGAGCGCGCCTCGAAGCCTTCACCGCGCGGGTCGTGGCGCTGGCGCGGGCCAACACCGTCCTGACCGCCTTCCACAAGGCGCGCCGCCGTGACGTCGAAGCCGGCAGGAACCCGACGATCAAGGAATCGCTCGCCGCGATGTCCCGCCCGGGCTGAAGCCGCGGCGCCCCGGTGCGCCGCCCCTCGCTTGTCGCCGCCCGTCCCTGCCCGTCACCGACATCAGTGATGGTGCGTGTGCCCGCCGGGTGACCCGAACCTGAATCGGAGAAACGCCCAGAACGACACCGGCGAGTCGCCGTAGACCGGCTCGAGCGAGGCATCGAACCGGTAGAAGCCGAGCATCGCCCCCACCGCGCTCTCCGCCTCGCGCAGGAGCGGCACGCTGTAGGAGTAGCCGATGGTGATCGCGTCGACCGTGGTCTTGTCGGGCGCGACCGTGTCGGGGCGTTGGGTCTTGTTGATCAGCTCGTAGACGTCGCGATCGACCCTCTCCGCGCGGCCGTAGAGGAAATGCCGGGTGCGGACGTTCCAGGTCGCCTCGATCTGATCGCCGCGCTCGGTCTGGTCTTCCGGCAGGCGGTTCTCGCCGTGGGCGGCGAGGGCGGCGACGAATCCGTCCGACCAGCGGCGCTCCCAGGAGATCGACGCCGTGACGCGGGTCTGGTTCCCCTCCTCGAGCGCCTCCGGTTCGGTGCGCCGGCAGCCCGAGACCTGGAACGACAGGCCCTCGACCGGAGTGACGGTCAGCCTGCCGGCGTACGAGTCGAGCGCTCCCTGATCGAGGTCCCAGCGGTTCTCGTCGGGCTCCTTCCCGTGGAACAGCGACCCCTCGACCATGATTTTCGGCGCCGACCAGCCGGCGCTCACGACATCGTCCGAGATGTGCGTCGAGTCGAGGTTGTGGTGCGCCAGCGGCGCCGACGGATTCTCCGAGGCGGAGAGCCGGTGCGGATAGGCGGCCGGCCCGACCGCCGGCTCGCCGCGGAGCGCGGCGTACAGGCGCAGGCTCTGGCGCTCGCCGAGAGGCCGGGTCCAGGCCGCCGCCAGCTGCGCGAACAGATCGTGCGCGTGCTGCCTGTCGATCAGGAGCGTGCCGCCGTAGGTCTCGCCACGCTGGAAGAGGAGCGGACTGCCCTCGGGAGGCACCGTCGCCGCTTCGAGGCTGAAGGTGCCGAGGAACTCCATCGTCCAGGCGCCGAGCGGTCGCTCCGCCATCACCATGAAATGGTTGATCGACTCGAAGTCGCGGCTCCCGGAGGGGCCGCCCTGCCGGTTCGAATCGAGGAAGGCGTAGCCGTGCCAGGAGAGATGCCACGGCGACGCCGGTGGTGCGGCGCTCTCCTCCGCCTTCGCCACGCCGAGGGAGAGCGCGAGCAGGAGAGCGAATGCAGGTGCACGCCGCACGTCGACTCCTTCGATGCCGAGGCCGGCGCAGCGCTCGCCGCCCGACGCACGGGACGCCTATACTACCTGCCAACCCCGCCTCCCGCGCCGACCTGCGGGAGGCTCCTCGAGGAGAACCCGATGAACCGAATCCGCCCCTTCCTCGCCGGCGCGGCGCTGCTCCTGGCGTTCGCCGCCTCGCGACCGGTCGGCGCCGCCGACGAGCCCGAGCCGTTCAAGCGGTTGTCGATCCACCAGGTCGAGAAGCTCCTGGGCCAGCCGAAGGTGCACATCTACGACGGCAACAGCGCCGAGACCTACGCCAGGAACCACGTGCCGGGCGCGGTCAACCTGCACAGCAGCGACATCAAGGAAGGGGTCCTGCCGGCCGACAAGGGAGCGACCCTGGTGTTCTATTGCCAGAACACCCTTTGACACGAGTGCCACAAGGCGGCCCGGAGGGCCGTGGAACTCGGCTACACCGACGTGTCGATCATGGCCGACGGGATCGACGGCTGGATCAAGAAAGGAAGGAAGGTCGCCTCGGGGGGTCAGGCCGGCTGATGGTCGGCTCCGGAGCGGGTGCCAGACCGAGCCCCGCCATCAATTCCGCGAACGCCCGCAGGTCGAGCTGCTGAAACCCGTCGGAGAGCGCCCGATCCGGATCGGGGTGCACCTCGACCATCAGGCCGTCGGCGCCGGCGGCGAGCGCCGCCCGGCCGCACGGCAGGATGATGTCGCGCCGCCCGAGGGCATGGCTCAGGTCGACGATCACCGGCAGGCTGGTCTCGCGCTTCAGGAGCGGCACGGCCGAGATGTCGAGAGTGTTGCGGGTGGCGCGCTCGAAGGTGCGGATGCCGCGCTCGCAGAAGACCACCTGGGGGTTCCCGGCGCTGACGATGTACTCGGCGGCCAGGATGAACTCCTCGATGGTCGCCATGAAGCCGCGCTTCAGCAGGACCGGGCGGCGCACCCGGCCGAGCGCCTTGAGGAGCTCGGTGTTGTACATGTTGCGCGAGCCGACCTGCAGCATGTCGGCCTGTGCCGCCACCCGCTCCACGCTCGCCCCGTCCAGCACTTCGGTGACCGTCGGAAGGTGGTGCCGGGCGCCGGCGGCCTCGATGAGGTCGAGCCCTTCCTCGCGGAGCCCCTGGAAGGAATAGGGATTGGTGCGCGGCTTGTACGCGCCGGCGCGCAGGATCATCCCGCCGGGGTAGGTCGCGAGCGAGGCGGCGACCACGTCCATCTGCTCCGCGCTCTCCGCCGAGCAGGGGCCGGCGATCATCACCGGCGGGCCGTCGCCGATCGCCACCTTGCCCACCCGCACGCCTCCCGGCGGAAGCAGCCCGGGCTGTTTCACCCGCAGCCCCTGCCAGCGGTCGCGCTCCTGCATCTCGAGCGAGGCGCGGAAGATGGTGCGGAAGATGGTGCGCAGTTCGGCCGGGCCGAAGGGGCCCTGGCTCCGCGCCAGCAGGTCTTCGAGCATCGCATCCTCGCGCCCGGGGTCGTGCCCTTCGAGACCGCGGGCGCGCTTGACCGCGGCGATCTCCTGGACGAGCGCCGCCCGTTCCTGGAGCCGGTCGAGCAGCTCGCAGTTGACCCGGTCGATCTTCCCGCGCAGTTCGGTGAGGGAGAGGTCGTCGGCGTCGGAAGGCGGTTTCATGGTCACCCCCGCGAAACGGAGAAGGCCGGCGGGTCGGCCAGGAGGCGCTTCTTCTTGAGGATGCGTGCCAGGGCCCAGAGGCCCGTGGCCAGGAGGAGCACCAGGCCGTACGCCGCGATCCCCGCCCGCTCCGTCTCGTAGACCGGCATCACCCGCACTTCATAGACCCGCAGCAGGATGGCGGCGGCGCACCAGGCGTAGGCGCTGCCGTATTCCTTGCGCACCAGGCGCGCCGCGTTGAAGCGCATCCCGGCGACCGTGGCGCCGACGCCGCGGAAGTCGGGGATCCAGCGCGGCACGCGGCGACAGTAGTCGTCGAAGGCCGCGCCGAAGCGCCCGCGCAGGTAGACCTCCTCGGAGGCCACGATCGAGGCGTAGAAGAAGAGGCCGAGCGGCGCCGCGATCGCGATGGCGATCGGATTCCCGAACATGATCAGGAGGCCGAAGAGAATCAGGAGGTTGCCCACGTAGAGCGGGTTGCGGGCGTGCGCGAAGAGGCCGCCGGTGACCAGGTCGTCGGCATACGCCTTGCCGTCCTTGCCGCCCCGCCGGATGTAGGCATACCCGATCACCGCCGCCCGCAGGGCCTGCCCCGTGAGCGCCACCGCGAAACCGAGGAGATCGACGAGCGTATCGGCGCGCCGGCTGCCGCCCGCCGCCACCGGGTCGAACAGCAGCACCAGGAGCAGGAGGGTGCCCGGGAGAAGGAACGTCCGATGCCGGTAGAAGACCGGACCGCACCGCTCGAGAATGGCGCGCGGGCGCACGGGCTACGCGACCGCCACCCAGGCGACAAAGTTCATCCATCGCCAGAAGCACTCGACGCTCTTGAAGCCCGATTCCTTCAGCATGGCGGCGTTCTGACCGGCGTCGAGCGGCACGAGGACCCCCTCGAGGCTCATCTTCTTGCGCATGATCTCCTCCTGCGAATAGCCGTTTTCGGCCTTGAACTGGAGGTAGATCTCCTCGAGCATCCGGTCGACCACCGCCGACTGGCCGAACACCTTCTCGACCAGGATGAACGCCCCGCCCTCGGCGATCGAGGCGTGCGCCGCCTCGACGATGCGGCGGCGGTACTCGATCGGGGTGAACTGCAACGTCAGGACGCTCAGCACGACCGACGCGTTGCAGGTGGGGAACTCGCGGCGCAGGTCGCAGTTGCGCACCTCGACCACGCCGGCGGCGATCTCCTTGGCGTAGCGCTCCCGGCAGACCTCGAGCATCGGCTCGCTCACGTCGCAGGCGACGTAGCGGCAGTCGGCGCCGAACTCCTGGACGAGGGGGGCGAGGGTGTCGCCGCGCGAGCAGCCGAGATCGACGATCGAGGTCCCCGGGCGGGCGAACCGGCGGGCGACCTCGTGCACCGCGCGGCGCATGACCTCGTACTGCGGGATGGATCGCCGCAGCATGTCGTCGAAGACGTCGGCGACCGACTGGTCGAACTCCCACCGGGGCCCGACCGGGAAATGACCCAGGCTGGACGGATCGGTCGGGTCGGAACGGCGCAATGGGTCTGCCATGGGGTCACCTCGCGGCGCGGTGCGGCTGCGATGCCGGCACGAGGATAGGGCTCCTTCGATGACGCAGGCCTTACGCTGACATTAAGATTCCGTCATCTTCGGCCGGGAATGTCAAGCGCACCCGTGTCCCCCGCCCGACCTCGCTCGCGATCGTGACGGTGCCGCCATGCAGCTCGGCAATCGCCTTGACGATCGCGAGTCCCAGCCCGACCCCTCCGGCCGACGGCCCGCGGAAGCGATCGGCGCGATAGAAGCGCTCGAAGACATGCGGCAGGTGCTCGGGCGGGATGCCGCTGCCGTCGTCGTCGACCTCGACCTGCACCGCCCCGGCTTCGCGCCAGGCCCGGATCCCCACGGTGCCGCCGCGCGGGGTGTGCGCCAGGGCGTTCTCCACCAGGTTGCCGACGGCGCGCTGCAGGAGGGTCCGGTTCAGGCGCGCGTCGAGCCGGCCGGAGACGCCGCCGGCCATCACGATCCCCGCCTCGGCCGCCGCCGCCTCGTAGAACTCGCGCACCCGCGCGATCTCCTCGCCGACGTCGACCGGATCGCGCAGCACGCGGGTCTCGCTGGTCTCGGCGCGCCCGAGGAAGAGGAGCGCGTCGATGAGACGGGTCAGGCGCGAGCACTCTTCGAGGCAGGACTCCAGGACGTCGCGGTACTCGGCGGCGGTGCGCGGGCGCGCCAGCGCCACCTCGGCCTCGCCGCGGATGTTGTTCACCGGCGTCCGGATCTCGTGCGCGATGTCCGACGAGAAGCGCGACAACCGGGTGAACGACGCCTCGAGCCGGTCGAGCATGCCGTTGAAGGTGGTCGCCAGCGACGAGAGCTCGGCGGGCAGGCCGGACGGGTCGATGCGATGGTGCAGCGTCGGGAGACCGACCTGGCGCGCCGCGTCGGCGATCTCGCGGACCCGCTTCAATCCGCGCCGCGCGATGCGGCGCCCGACCGCGACGCTGAACAGGAACGCGACGCCGAGCAGGAGCGCCGATCGCCAGCGGTACGCGGCGAGCACCCGATCGTCCGACGCGGTGCTGATCGCGATCTGGATGATCCGCGGCGCCCCGCCCGGGGCCGGGGCGGCGCCCGCCGCGACCGCTCCGAACGCGGCGCCGTCCGGGGTCCGCAGCGAGACGAGCTCGACCGGATCGTGGTCGGCCGGGATCGGCGCCGGGAAGATCGCCGGCGGCAGGAGGCCCGCCATGCCGGGCGTCTCCATCAGGGTGGCGCCCGACGCATCGAGCAGGCGGGCATAGACCGGCGCCTGGCGCGGCTCGGCCCACTCCTGCTCCACCTCGAACCGCAGCGCCTCGGCGCGCTCCGCCCCGCCGGCGATGATCGCGCGCAACACCCGCACCTCCTCGACGACGAACTCCGAGGTCTCGTGCCGCACGCTGACCGCCAGCGCCCAGTAGAGACAGGCCATGGTCACGACGAGGACGGTCGAGAGCGACGCCGCGTACCACCAGGTCAGCCGGGCGGCGAGCGAGCGCGGCCGCCGCGGCGGCGCGGGCGGGCGCGCCGCGCCCGCGGCTTCAGGGCCGCTCTTCGAGGACATACCCCACCCCGCGGACGGTGTGGATCAGGCGGCGCTCGAACGGATCGTCGACCTTCGCCCGGAGCCGCCGGATGTGCACGTCGAGCACGTTGGTGCCGCTGTCGAAGTTCATGTCCCAGATCTGCTCGACGATGTAGGCGCGCGACAGGACCTCCCCCTGCCGCCGCGCCAGGAGCGCCAGGAGCGCGAACTCCTTCGGCGTGAGGTCGATCTTGCGATCGCCGCGGCTGACCCGGCGGCGCAGGAAGTCGAGATCGAGATCCGCGATCCGGAGCGTGCTCGGCTGTCGCCCCGGGCCACGGCGCAGGATCGATCGCACCCGCGCCAGAAGTTCCGAGACCGCGAACGGCTTGACCAGGTAGTCGTCCGCCCCGAGCTCGAGGCCGCGCACGCGGTCTTCGATGGCATCGCGCGCGGTCAGGAAGAGCACCGGCGTCGCCCGCCCGGCCTGACGCATCTCCTCGAGGATCGACCAGCCGTCACGCCCCGGGAGCATGACGTCGAGGACGACGAGGTCGTAGCCGCCGGCGAGGGCCCGGAGCCGCCCTTCGTCGCCGTGCGTCGCCACGTCGACCACGAGGCCGTTCTCGGTCATCGCCTTGCGGAGGTAGGCCGCGGTCTTCTCCTCGTCCTCGACCACCAGGATCTTCATGCCGCCGTCCCCCGGCCCGGGCCGCCGCCGTCGGGCCCGTCGCGCCAGAAGACCACCGCCGGCGCCGTCCCGTC
>DATKFL010000137.1:0-21722 GCA_035511355.1 Dongiaceae bacterium | reverse complement strand
CGCCCCAACCCGCGCACCCTCCTGGTCTTCAGCGACGCCGGGTTCGACCAGCGGCGCTCCCTCTGGAAGGCGCTCGAGGCCGGCGCGCTCCAGGTGCGCTGCGACCCGATCGCCGGGGAGGCGGCGATCGCCGGCTGGGTGCGCGAACGCCTGCGCGAGCGCGGTTACGGGATCCCGCCCGAGCTGGCGGAGGCGATCGCCGTCGGGCTCGGCGGCGCCGGTCTCGGACGGCTCGCCGCCGAGCTGGACAAGCTGACGAGCGCGATCGGCGCGCCGCGCCCGGTCGAGGCGGCCGATCTCGGCATCCTCGCCGAGGTGCCGCGGGTCGCCGACGCCTTCCAGATCGCCGCCCTTGCGCTGCGCGGCGAGCGCGGTCCGGCGATCCAGGGGGCGCGCGCCCTGCTCGACGCCGGCGAGGAGGCGCCGGTCATCCTCGGCGCGATCGCCTGGTACGTGCGCACCGCGCTCAAGGTGCGCGCCGCGACCGAGAGACGCGCGGCGCCGCGCGACCTGCCGACGCTGTACGGGCTCTACCCGGGACGGATCGATCGTTTCCGGGCCGAGGTGGGAACGCTTCCGGTGCGGTCGCTCGAACGGGCGGTGCGTCTCTGCGCGCGCGCCGATCGCGAGATCAAGGGCGGGGGGGCGCGCGATCGGGCGAACGCCTTCGAGCGGCTGGTGCACTCGCTGGCGCGGGTCCAGCGGGCGGGGGAGGTCTGATGGCCGCGCCTTCCGCCACCCGCGAGACCGTCGTGGTGCTCGACTTCGGCTCGCAGCTGAGCCAGCTGATCGCCCGCCGGGTGCGCGAGATCGAGGTGTACAGCGTCCTGATGCCGTGCGACGCGCCGATCGAGTCGATCGCGGCGCACCGGCCGCGCGCCCTGATTCTCTCCGGCGGGCCCGACTCGGTCTACGCGCCCGGTGCGCCGCGCGTGAACCCGGCCATCCTCGATCTCGGGGTGCCGGTGCTCGGCATCTGTTACGGGATGCAGGCGCTGGCGCACGCTCTCGAGGGCCGGGTCGAACGGGTCCCGGAGCGCGAGTTCGGCCCCGCCGACTTCGAGGTGACCGCGCCGAACCCGCTGTTCGCGAACCTCCCGGCGCGCCAGAGGGTCTGGATGAGCCACGGCGACCAGATCCTCGAGCCGCCGCCCGGCTTCCGGGTCACCGGTCGCACCCCGACCACCGCCTGCGCGGCGATGGCCGACGAGAAGCGGCGCCTGTTCGGCATCCTCTTCCACCCGGAGGTGACCCACACCGAGCACGGGCGCGCGATCCTCGAGGCGTTCGTGCGCGGCATCGCCGGCTGCTCGGGTGGCTGGCGCACCGACTCGTTCGTCGAGGCCGCCGTCGCCGGCGTGCGCGCGCAGGTCGGAGAGGGCCGGGTGATCGCCGGCCTCTCGGGCGGGGTCGATTCGGCGGTGGCGGCGCTGATCATCCATCGCGCCCTCGGCGAGCGCCTGCAGTGCCTGTTCATCGACAACGGCCTCCTGCGCAGGAACGAAGGGGACGAGGTCGAGAGCGCCTTCCGCGATCGCTTCCGTCTCCCCGTGAGGCGGATCGACGCCGGCGCGGTCTTTCTCGAGGCGCTCCGGGGTGTGGTCGACCCGGAGGAGAAGCGCCGGGTCATCGGCAGGGTCTTCGTCGAGGTCTTCGAGCGCGAGGCCGCGCGGCTGGGCCCGATCGACTTCCTGGCGCAGGGGACGCTCTATCCGGACCTGATCGAGTCGACCTCGTTCAAGGGGCCGTCGGCGGTGATCAAGACGCACCACAACGTCGGCGGGCTGCCGGCCGGGATGCGTCTCAGGCTGGTCGAGCCGCTCCGGGAGCTGTTCAAGGACGAAGTCCGGCGGACCGGGTTGCGGCTGGGTCTCGACCCCGGGTTCGTCGGGCGGCATCCGTTCCCGGGGCCGGGGCTGGCGGTGCGCATCCTGGGGGAGATCACCCGCGAACGGCTCGAGCTGGTGCGCCAGGCGGACGCGATCTTCATCGGGGCGCTGCGCGCGGCGGGACTCTACGACAGCACGGCGCAGGCCTTCGCGGTGCTCCTGCCGGTGAAGTCGGTCGGCGTGATGGGGGACGGGAGGACCTACGAGAACGTCGCGGCCCTCCGGGCGGTGACCACCGACGACTTCATGACCGCCGACTGGGCGCGGCTGCCGCACGAGTTCCTGGCGGAGGTGAGCGCCCGCATCGTCAACGAAGTGCGCGGCATCAACCGGGTGGTGTACGACGTCAGCAGCAAGCCGCCCGCCACCATCGAGTGGGAGTGAGCATGGCCGCGAATTCGTTCGTGCATCTCCACAACCATTCGCAGTTCTCGCTCCTCGACGGCGCGCAGCGCCTCGAGGAGATGGTCGCGCAGGCGGCGGAGTTCGGCATGCCGGCGCTGGCGATCAGCGATCATGGCAATCTGTTCGGCACCATCCCGTTCTTCGAGGCGGCGGCGGAGAAGGGGGTCAAGCCGATCCTCGGCTGCGAGACCTATCTCGCGCCGGGGTCGCGGCACGACAAGACCCCCTCGGGGCCGGGGCGCAAGCCGTACTACCACCTGCTCCTCCTGGCGCGCGACCGCGAGGGGTACCGCAATCTCATGCAGTTGTCGACCGCCGGCTTCCTCGAGGGGTACTACTACCGGCCGCGCATCGATCGCGAGCTCCTCGCGAAGCACGCCGGCGGCCTGATCGCCACCTCGACCTGCCTCGGCGGCGAGATCCCGCAGCTCCTGATGGCGGGGGACCGGACCCGCGCCGAGGCGGTGGCGTCGGAGTATCGGGAGATCTTCGGAGCCGAGAACTTCTTTCTCGAGATGCAGGACCAGGGGCTGCCGGAGGAGAAGACCCTCAACCCGGTGCTGGTCGACATCGGCCGCAAGCTGAAGATCCCGCTGCTCGCCACCAACGACTGCCATTTCCTCCACAAGGACGATCACTTCGCGCACGACATCCTGATCTGCATCCAGACCGGCAAGACCGTGAAGGACGGCGATCGGATGCGGTTCACCTCCGAGCACTACTTCAAGTCGCCGGAGGAGATGCGGACGCTGTTCAAGGATCTGCCGGAGGCGGTCGAGAACACCCTTCGGGTCGCCGAGCGCTGCAACCTGACCCTCGAGAAGGGCGGCAATCTCCTGCCGCACTTCCAGGTCCCGGACGGGAGCACGACCGAGGAGTACTTCCGCCGCATCGCCCAGACCGGGTTCGAGGAGCGCCTGCCGGCGCTCTATGCCCTCGAGAAGGCGGGCCGCCTGCGGGTGCCGCTCGAGGTCTACCGCGCCCGCCTCGAGTCGGAGATCGAGATGATTCTCCGGATGGGGTTCCCGGGCTACTTCCTGATCGTCTGGGACTTCATCAAGTACGCGCGCGAGAACGGCATCCCGGTCGGACCCGGGCGCGGCTCGGCGGCCGGGTCGCTGGTGGCATACGCGCTCCGGATCACCGACGTCGATCCGCTCGCGTACGACCTGCTCTTCGAGCGTTTCCTCAACCCGGAGCGGGTCACCATGCCCGACATCGACATCGACTTCTGCATCCGCGGGCGCGGCAAGGTGATCGACTACGTGCGCGAGAAATACGGGCGCGACAACGTGGCGCAGATCATCACCTTCGCCACCATGGGGGCGAAGGCGGTCATCCGCGACGCCGGGCGCGGCCTCGACCTGCCGTTCGGCGAGTGCGATCGGATTGCCAAGCTGATTCCGGCCGAGCTGGAGATGACCATCGAGAAGGCGCTCGCCCAGGCGCCCGCGCTGGCGCAGGCGGCGGAGAAGGACGAGCGGATCAAGCAGCTCCTCGACGTCTCGCAGAGGCTCGAGGGGTTGACCCGGCACGCCTCGGTGCACGCCGCCGGCGTGGTCATCTCGCCGCGGCCGATCGTCGAGTTTTCGCCCCTGGCGCGCACCCGGGACAACGAGATCGTCACCCAGTACGCGATGGACGAGATCGGATCGATCGGCCTCCTGAAGATGGACTTCCTCGGGCTCAAGACGCTGACCTTGATCCAGGACTGCGTCGACTCCCTGGCCCGCGACACCGGGTCGGCCCCCGACGTCGGCAGCCTGCCGCTCGACGACCCGGAGACCTACGCCCTTCTCGCGGCGGCGAAGACCGACGGCGTCTTCCAGCTGGAGTCGTCGGGGATGAAGGACATCCTCCGGAAGCTGAAGCCCGATCGCTTCGACGACCTGATCGCGCTCAACGCCCTCTTCCGTCCAGGGCCGATCGGCTCGGGGATGATCGACGACTACATCGAGCGCCGCCACGGGCGTAAGCCGATCGAGTACGCCGTGCCGCAGCTCGAGGGAATCCTCGGAGTCACCTACGGCGTCATCGTCTACCAGGAGCAGGTGATGCAGGTCGCCTCGCAGCTCGCCGGCTTCAGCCTCGGCGACGCCGACCTGCTGCGCCGCGCGATGGGAAAGAAGAAGAAGGACGTCATGGCGGCGCAGAAGGACCGCTTCGTCGCGGGCGCGAAGGCGCGCGGCGTGGCGGAGCGCGACTCCAGGAAGATCTTCGAGCTGATGGAGTACTTCGCCGGGTACGGATTCAACAAGGCGCACTCGACCGCCTACGCGCTGGTGGCCTACCAGACCGCCTGGCTCAAGGTGCACCACACGCGGCACTACATGGCGGCCCTGCTGACGGCGGAGCGCGAGAACACCGACAACATCGTGAAGTACATCGCCGAGTGCAAGGCGCTCGGCATCCCGGTCCTGCCACCCGACGTGAACCGGTCGGAGGTCGCCTTCACGGTCGAGCCGGAAGGGATCCGGTTCGGCCTCGGGGCGGTCAAGAACGTCGGCGAGGGATCGGTCCTCGCGATCCTCGAGGCGCGGCGGCGGCTGGGACGGCTCGGGTCGCTCGCGGCGCTGGCGCGCGAAGTCGATCTGCGCCTCGCCAACAAGCGGGTCTTCGAGTCGCTGGCGAAGTCGGGCGCCCTCGACGGCTTTGGCGGGACGCGCGCGGGGATCGTCGCGCAGACCGACCGGGCCCTCGAAGCGGCGCAACGGGCGAAGAGCGATCGCGAGACCGGGCAGGGAGGGCTCTTCGGCGGGGCCGGCGCGCCGACCGCGGAGCCGCCGCAGAGTGACACCCCGGAGTGGCCGCGCGCCGCCCTCCTCGCGGCCGAGAAGGAGACCCTCGGCTTCTACCTCTCGGGGCATCCCCTGGAGGACGAGGCGCCACGCCTGCGGGGACTGGTCAGCCACACCTCGACGCGGCTCCGCGAGGTCCGGCAGCCGCAGCCGGCGACACTCGCCGGCATCGTCACGGCTCTCAAAAAGCGCCGCACCCGCAAGGGGGACGACATGGCGGTCTTCCAGCTGGTCGACCTCGAGGGGAGCGTCGAGGTGATCGTCTTCCCCGACACCTACGCGCGCACCCGGTCGCTGCTCGAGGAGGACGCCGCGCTCCTGGTCAGCGGGGCGGTCGAGATCGACGAGGACCGGCGGCGGATCATCGCCGACGGGGTGATGCCGCTGGCGCAGGCCGAGGAGAAGAAGGCGCGCGAGGTGGTCCTGACGGTGCCGGAGGGGATCGACGCCCGGGCCGCCGGCCGGGTGCGCGATCTTCTCGCCGACCGGCCGGGCCCCTGCCCGGTCTACCTGGAGGTCGTCCGCCCTTCGGCCTACCGCGCCACCCTCAAGGCGGCCGGGGCGCTCAAGGTCTCGCCGAGCCGCGACCTGACCCTGGCCCTGGAAGAGGTCCTGGGGAAGGGGACGGTTCGCTACCGGTAGGACCGTCCGCTCTCGTTGACACCCGCCCGCAAGTTTCCTAAACTAACCGCTTTCGCGCGACCCGCCCGAGTCCCAATCCCGCCGCGGCGCGCCGACCAGTCATCTGGGGAGGAAGCACCGCATGGCGAAGGGGAAGTACCTGTTCACGTCCGAGTCGGTGACCGAAGGGCATCCCGACAAGATCGCCGACCAGATCTCCGACGCGATCCTGGACGAGGTCCTCAGGGTCGACCCGACCTCCCGGGTGGCGATCGAGACCCTGGTGACCACCGGTCTGGTCGTCGTCGCCGGCGAGATGACCACGCGCGCCACCCTCGACATCCCGGCGATCGTGCGCAGCACGATCAAGAACGTCGGTTACACCCGCGCCAAGTACGGCTTCGACAGTGACACCTGCGCGGTGATGACCACGATCGATCGACAGTCGCCCGATATCGCGATGGGAGTCGACACCGGTGGCGCGGGCGACCAGGGGATGATGTTCGGTTACGCCTGCCGCGAGACCCCCGAGCTGATGCCGATGCCGATCCAGCTGGCGCACCGTCTCTCGCAGCGCCTGTCGGAGGCGCGCCGCGACGGCACCCTGCCGTGGCTCCGCCCCGACGGCAAGTCGCAGGTGACCGTCGAGTACGAGGACGGCAAGCCGCTGCGGGTCGACGCGGTCGTGGTTTCGACCCAGCACGCGCCGGAGGTCAGCACCGAGACGATTCGCAAGGAGATCGACGAGAAGATCATCCGCAAGGTCGTGCCGGACAGCCTCCGGGACGCGCACACCAAGATTCACATCAATCCGACCGGCCGGTTCGTGGTCGGCGGACCGCAGGGCGACACCGGGCTGACCGGCCGCAAGATCATCGTCGACACCTACGGCGGCTACGCGCCGCACGGCGGCGGCGCCTTCTCGGGGAAGGATCCGACGAAGGTCGACCGATCGGCCGCCTACATGGCGCGCTACATCGCCAAGAACCTGGTGGCCGCGGGGCTCGCGGAGCGGGCGCAGGTGCAGGTGGCGTACGCCATCGGCGTCGCCGACCCGGTCTCGGTCATGGTCGACACCTTCGGCACCGGGAAGATCGCCGACGAGAAAATCGTCGCGCTCGTCCGACAGCACTTCGGCCTGAAGCCGAAGGAGATCATCGACAGCCTGGACCTGCGGCGACCGGTCTACCTGCCGACCGCGGCGTTCGGCCATTTCGGCCGCACCGGTCCGGGATTCACGTGGGAAAAAACCGACAAGGCGGAATCGCTGCGCAAGGCCGCGGGCCTGGCCGGCTGAACATGGGACAGGAGGCGAGGGTGGCGCGACCGACGTCGTTCGAGGTGAAGGACATCAAGCAGGCGGCCCGTGGCAAGACGCGGATCGAGTGGGCCGACGCCCAGATGCCGGTGCTCCGGGCGATCCGCGAGCGGTTCGAGAAGGAGAAGCCGCTCAAGGGGCTGCGGGTGGCGGCCTGTCTGCACGTGACCTCCGAGACCGCCAACCTGATGCGCGCCCTCGCGGCCGGCGGCGCCGAGGTGCGCCTCTGCGCCAGCAACCCGCTCTCGACCCAGGACGAGGTCGCCGCCGCCCTGGTCGAGGTGTACGGGATCGCCACCTGGGCGATCAAGGGCGAGGACAACGATACCTACTACCGGCACATGATGGCCACGCTCGAGGCCCCGCCGCACATGACCATGGACGACGGCGCCGACCTGGTCACCATGCTGCACTCGAAGAAGCGCGAGCTCCTGCCGGGAGTGCTGGCCGGGACCGAGGAGACCACCACCGGCGTCGTGCGGCTCACCAGCATGGCGAACGACGGGGTCCTGTCCTACCCGATCATCGCGGTCAACGACGCGATGACCAAGCACTTCTTCGACAACCGCTACGGCACCGGGCAGAGCACCATCGACGGCATCGTGCGCGCCACCAATCTCCTGATCGCCGGGCTGAATGTCGTCGTGGTCGGCTACGGGTGGTGCGGTCGCGGGGTGGCGCAGCGCGCCGCCGGGCTGGGCGGTCACGTCATCGTCACCGAGATCGAGCCGGTGAAGGCGCTCGAGGCGGTGATGGACGGCTACCAGGTGATGCCGATGGAGCAGGCGGCGAAACTGGGCGACATCTTCGTCACGCTGACCGGCAACAAGCACGTGCTCCGGCGCGAACATTTCGAGGTGATGCGCGACGGCGCCATCGTCGCGAACTCCGGGCACTTCAACGTCGAGATCGAGATCCCGGCGCTCGAGGCGCTCGCCGGCGGCCGCAAGGCGCCGCTCCGGGACTTCGTCGACCAGTACACGATGAAGGATGGCCGGAAGATCAATCTCCTGGGCGAGGGTCGCCTCATCAATCTGGCGGCGGCCGAGGGTCATCCGGCGTCGGTGATGGACATGTCGTTCGCCAACCAGGCCCTGAGCGCTGAATTCCTGGCGCGCGAAGGGAAGGGGATGGCGAAGAAGGTCCATTCGGTGCCGCTGGCGATCGATCGGGACATCGCCCGCCTCAAGCTGGCGAGCATGGGTGTCCGCATCGACACGCTGACCGCCGAACAGACCGCCTACATGTCGAGCTGGTCCGAGGGGACCTGACGCCCGGTCCGCCGGCGCGCGCGATCCGCGTCGCGCCGGCCGTCAGCGCATGATGGGACGAGACGCGGCACGCCGTCGTTCGCAGGCCGGCCTGGCGCTCGTCCTGGTCGCAGCCTGGCTCTGCGGCGGTCTGCGACGGGTCGCGCCGGACGGAAGCGCGGCGGTGCTCGATTCGCCTCTGGGGATCGTCGCGCCGCGCCTCGTCGTCCCGGGCTGGCACCTCGCGCCCCCCGGGCTTCTGCGCATCAGCCGCTACCCGCTGCAGTCGGCCACCCTGACCCTGCCCGCCGAGGCGCCGGGGTCTGCCTATGTCACGCGCGAGGGGAGCGCGGTCGACGCCGGCATCACGCTCCGCTACCACGTCGACGCGGAGCGCGTCCTCGACGTGCACCGCCGGCTCGGGCCGGGTTTCGAGCGCGACTCCGGGGCGCGCTGGGCGCGCGAGTCGCTGGGCGCGGCGATCGCCGCGGCGCGCTACGCCGACGTCTCCGGAGTGCGGGTCGAGACGCTGCGCGACGAGGTGCGCTCGAGTCTCGGCGATCGCCTGCACGAGTCGGGACTGGTGCTCCTGGCGTGCGAGGTGACCGATCTCCGGTTGCACGCGGCGGGGCCGATCCCGCCGGCGGCGGCCCGCGGCGGCGGCCCGACCGCCGCACCGCGGCCCGCGGGGACGATCCTCCTGGTCGGCCTCGACGGCGCCGACTGGAACATCATCGACCCGCTCCTCGAGCGCGGTGCGATGCCGCACCTGGCGCAGCTGATCCGGAACGGGACCCGCGGCCGGATGCGCACCATGTCCCCGATGCTGTCACCGGTCCTCTGGACCAGCATGGCAACCGGTGTCGTGCCGGCGCGGCACGGCATCCTCGATTTCGTCGCCGCCACCGGACAACCGGGGGAGAAGGTTCCGGTCGCTGCGACGCAGCGACGGGTCAAAGCCTTCTGGAACATGCTGACCGAGCGCGGGGTCGGCGTCGGCGTGGTCGGATGGTGGGCGACCTGGCCGGCCGAAACGGTGGACGGCTTCATCGTTTCCGATCGGGTCGCCTATCAGATCGCAGGGGTGCGGCCGATCCAGGAGCGCGACCGCACGGGGAAGGTGTCGCCGGCGGCGCTGGACGAGCTCGTGCTGGCGGGAGCGGTGGCGCCGGAGTCGATCACCCCCGCGGATCTCGCCCCCTTCATGAGCCTCCCGTCCGACGAGAGCGCGCTCGATCCCGCCGCCGCGCGCCTCGTGGAGCAGTTCCGCACCGTCCTGGCGAGCGGCCGCACCTACGTCGCCGCCGCGCTGGCGCTCCATGCGCGGGTCAAGCCGACGGTCACCGCGGTCTACCTCGAAGGGACCGACACGGTCGGGCATCTCTTCATGCCGTACGCGCCGCCGCCCCTCGCCGGGGTCGACGACCAGGCGCGGCGCCGCTTCGGCCACGTGGTCGACGCCTACTACCAGCATGCCGACGAGCTCCTCGGCCGCCTGATCGAGGGCATCAGGCCGGACACCGTTCTGGTCGTTTCGGATCACGGCTTCCGCACCGGCGAGAACCGGCCGCTCACCGAGTCGCGCATCGGCTACGGCGCGGCCGCCGACTGGCACCGCAAGTACGGGATCCTCGTGCTCGAGGGGGCCGCCTTCCGGAAGGGGGTCAGCATCGAGGAAGCATCGGTCCTCGACGTCACGCCGACCCTCCTGCGGCTTCTGGGACTTCCGGTCGGCGAGGACATGGACGGACGGCCGATCGAGGCGGCGTTCACGCCGGAGTGGCTCGCGGCGCATCCCGATGCGTACGTGCCGACCTGGGAGGGGGGAGCGCCGGTGGCGCTCGCCGCCCAGGGGGCCGGCACAGGCACCGCGCCGGGAGCGAGCGGGGCTCCGGCTCCGGAGCCGGACGCCGCCGCGGAGGCCGCCTCGCCCGACAGCGAAGGCGACGCCGAACGGCTCCAGAAGCTCCGCGATCTCGGCTACATCGCCTCGGGAAACACCGCCGAGACCGGCAACGCGCACAACAATCGCGGCACCACGCTGCTCCAGGCGGGGAAGTACGAAGCGGCGGCGGAGGAGTTCAGGAAGGCGATCGCTTCCGGCGAGGACACCGGGATCGCGCGCGTCAACCTGGGGCGGACGCAGTACAAGATGAAGGACTACGACGGCGCGATCGCCACCCTCGAGGATCACCTGCGCCGCAAGGGCGCCTCGAAGGACGCCGAGAACATCCTCGGGCAGATCGCCTTCGACCGGGGCCGCCTCGACGAGGCGGCGGAGCATTACCACCGGGCGCTCGCCACCGAGCCGAACTTCGCCGACGCGCGCATCGGGCTGGGGCTCCTGCTCGACCGGCAGGGGAGGCACGACGAGGCGCTGGCGGAGTTCCGCAAGGTCGTGGCGGTCGACCCGGACTACGCCGAAGGGCACAACAACATCGGCGTGGTGCTCAAGGCCCAGGGGAAGATCGACGAGGCCGCCACCGCCTTCCGCCGGGCGATCGCCGCCGACCCGACGTTCGCCCCGGCCTACAGCAACCTCGCGCAGATCGAAGAGGGGCGCGGCGAGATGGCGGAAGCGGAACGGAACTTCCGCGAAGCGCTCCGGCGCGAGCCCGGAAACGTCGCGGTGCGCACCAATTTCGGGGTCCTCCTCTACATGACCGGACGGTTCGATGCGGCGCGCACCGAGCTGGAACGCGCCACCGCCGCCGATCCGACCTACGCCGCCGCCTGGAACAACCTGGGGGCGACCTGCGGGCGGCTCGGCCGGACCGCCGACGAGATTGCCGCCTATCGAAAGGCGCTGGCACTCGATCCGCAGGCCGCCGACCTGCACCACAACCTCGGCCTGGCGCTGGCCAAGTCGGGCGAGACGGCGGAAGGGGAGTCCGAGCTGCGACGGGCGCTCGCGATCGACGCCGCCTACGCGCCGGCGTGGCTCAATCTGGCGCGCCTCCTGGCGAGCGATGGTCGCCGCGACCAGGCGCTGTCGACGCTCCGGGACGCGTCGCGGAAACTCCCCACCGACGCTGACCTAGCGATTCTTCTGGGAGAGACGGCCGCGGCGGAGGGAGAGACGGACGAGGCGGTGAAGGCATTTGAGCGGGCGCTCGTGCTGCGCCCCGGTGATGCCGGGATCGAAAAGCGCCTCAACGAGCTTCGCTCCGCAGTCGGAACGGGTGGGTGATGCGGCACCCGTTCCGATCCTTGCGCCGCTTGACATTAGTTATGATTATTATTTCTTGCATCATAAATATAGATTCGGTGGCGCAGATCTCCGCTCCGTCGGAGCACGTCCCGCTGACACTCTTTCAACTCCTGGCGCGCGCCACGCTCGTGGTCCACGTGCGGGTGAAAGACGGCGCGCAGCGATACGCCTCCGTGGACGTTCTGGAAACGCTGCTCGGCGAGTCACCGGCGGCGCGACTGCGCATCGACTTCCGCGATCTCAATCTGCAGCTGCGCGGGCAGGACCTGATCGTGTTCAACAACCAGGCGGACTACGTCCTCTTCCTCGAGAAGCCGACCTGGCGCAAGCCGAAGGAGAAGAACCGCGATCTGTACGCGCTCTTCCACGGACGACGTGGCCAGATGCTCCTGCCGCCCGAGGGTTTGGGCGTCCCGCTCGAGGCGATCCGCGAGATGGCGAAGCTGGTCGGCAGGCCGCCGGAGGACCAGGTCGAAAGCCTCCGGGCGCTGATGATCCGCCCCAACCCGATCCTTCGGCAGGCGGTGCTCGAGGAGTTGACCCGGATGCGGGCCTGCTCGATCGCCGATCTCGGTCCGCTCTCCACGCTCGCGCGCGATCCTCTGCCGGCGATCCGCGGCCAGGCGCTGGCGACCATCGGGATGGTGCTCAAGGATCCGGGCGACGAGATGTCCCAGGAGCCGCGGCGGATCGCCCTCGAGCTGTGCCGGGAGCGCGCCCGCAACGACGCCGCCCCGTCGGTCCGCGTCGAGGCGGTCCGGGCTCTGTCGTCGTGGGATCGGCGCGACGACGTCGTCCCGGATCTCCGCGCCGTCGCCGGCATCGATCCCGATCAGTCGGTACGGTACGAGGCCGAGAGGGTCCTGTTCCTGTGGGGGGTTCCGGCGAATCCGCGCTAGCCGACCGCTGGCGCGTCGCTCAGCTGTCGCTTCTGAGCAGCAGGTAGGCGCCGGTTCCGGCGAACAGGATGTTCGGCGCCCAGGCCGCGAGGAATGCCGGCATCACCCCGGCGCTTCCGAGGGCGCTGGTCGCCGAGAAGGCAAGGAAGTAGGTCGCCGCCAGGACAATCGCCACGCCGACCCCATACAGCGACCCACGTCGTCCCATGCTGAAGCAGAAGGGGAGGGCGATGATGACCAGGGTCAGCGGCACCAGCGGGTAGGAGGTCTTGCTGTAGAGATCGACCGCCAGCTCCTGGGTCGCATAGCCGCGGGCCTCGAGGCTCGCGACCAGATGCTTGAGCTCCGAGAAGTTCATCTGCTCCGGCGTCTTCCACTCCTTCACGAACCAGGCCGGTCCTTCCTTGAGATTGGCGTTCAGCGTCTCGAATCGCTCGAAGCGCTCCCCATCGGCGGTGAACGAGCGGGTCCATCCGTCATGCAACACCCAGTGCCCCTCTTCCCAGGCGGCGGTGCGCGCATAGGTGCGGGAACGCATCTCGAAAGTCTCCGGGTTGAGGTCGTAGATCGAGAACCCTTCGAACGATCCGGCGCCGGCCGAAGGGAGGACGGGCAACGGCGGGGCGACGTAGTTCCGGAAATTGTAGAGATGCCCACCGTCGCCGAAGACCCAGCGCCGATCACCCGGCTGATAGGAGCGCGGCGCCCGCTGCCGGATGATGTCCTTGATCTGCATCGCCCGCTGCTCGGTGTACGGCATCAGGTAGTCGTAGTTCACGAATCCCAGGACGCTCAGGCAGAAAGTCACCATCAGGACCGGGACCGCGAGCCGGTAGATGCTCGTCCCGCCCGCCTTCGCGGCGATCACCTCGTTGAACTTCGACATGACGCCGAAGGTGAGAAGGCAGGCCATGAGGCATGACATCGGCAGCACCTGGGACAACGCCCAGGGAATGCGGTAGACGAGGAAACGGAAGCCGATGGCGATCGGCATCTCATGCTCGATCAGGTCCTGCAGGATCTGGATGAACTGGTAGACCATCACGAGCGTGAAGAACGACAGGATGCATCCGGCCAGGATGGTCAGATAGCGTTCGATGATGTGCCGGTCGAGGGTGGTGCTGAACAGGAAGATCAGGCCGAGGAGTACGAGCGCCCCGCTCATCAGTGGCGTGTAGTGCAGGCTGGCCAGCCCCCCGAGGAGGATGAGCGACACGCCCGCGATGATCGGATGCCGGCGGCGCGCCACCAGGTCGGGATTGAGCGGCTCCTCATCGTCCCGATCGTCTTCGTCCTCGGTGAGCGGGGAGACCGGTTTCACGGCAGCCGCGCCGGCACGCCGGGCGATCCATTTCCTGCGAAGCTGGCGGATCGACCGGGGGACGAGGGCGCGCGGATCGAGACCCTCGGACCGCTCACGCATGGCGAGGAGCAAGGCCCCGAGGACCGTGAGAAGGACATTGGCGGCCCACATTCCCGCGATCGGAGTCACCTTTCCTTCGCGCACCAGGTTCTGACCGAAGGAATAAATGACCCAGTACGCGATCGCGATGCCGATGCTCAGGCTGAACCCGGAAGCCTTACCCCCGCGGCGGTTGGCGATGCCGAGCGGCACCCCGATGAAGGCGAACGCCAGGCAGGCGAAGGGGAGCGCGAATCGCTCGTGGTAGGTGACCATGATGGCGCCGACGACCCGTTTGCGGGTCGGCTCGTGCTGGATCGACAGGGCGTTCCGGGCGGTCGAATCGAGCTCCTCGAGGGACTGCTCCGAGTAGTTCTTGGGGGAGGGCTTGGACAGCATGTCGACCTTCATCTTGAAGGTCTGGTCCGGCTCCTGGATGAACTTCTGCCGCTCGAACCGGCTGATCTGGTAGCTGTCAGGTTCGGCCGGATTGAGGGTGTGGCTGGTCCCGGACTCGAGGACGAACTGGGTCCGGCCGGTCGAACGGTCGTAGTCGATCTGGGCTCTGCGGCCGAGCGTGACCACCTCGCGCCCTTCGGAGTCGGTGTGCGCCAGGAATATCCGGTCGAGAAAGTCGCCCTCCTGATGCACCTCGTCCGCGTACAGGATGAGCCCGGGGATCTGCTCGAAAAAGACTCGCGGCTTGATCTCCCGGCGCAGGTCGGCCGAGTAGAGCTGCTCGCTCAGGAGATGCCGCTGCGCGTACTTGGCCCAGGGCTCGACCCGGAGGATGAGCCATGAACTGGCGAGCCAGCCGCCGATCGCCACGACGAGGATCGGCATCAGGATGCGGCGGTAGCTGACCCCGGAGGCACGGAGCGCGACGAGCTCGCTGTCGGCGGACAGCCGTCCGATGCCGATGAGGATGCCGAGAAGGATCGCCATCGGCAGGGTCATTTCAAGGACCCGCGGCATCAGGTAAAGAAGAAGTCGCGACACCACGCCGACCGGGATGTCCTTCTTGATGGCGAGCTCCGCCAGCTCGAACAACGCGTTCATCAGGAAGAGAAGGATGTAGACCATCAGCCCGAGAAGGACCGGGCTGAGGATTTCCCGGAACGCGTAACGCCAGACGATGGCGGGGCGGACTCTCATCGCGGGGGCATCCTAGGAGCCTGTCAGGGAAATATCAATGGCCGCGCACGGGTCCTGGTCTCGCAGGTCCGGGTCGTCTACGGAGGCGAGACGGCATTCACAGGCCGACCCTTCAGGATTCACAGCCCGTCCACAGGCCTGAAATCCTTGCGGCAGAGCCCTTCCATCGCAGCCCCTTGCAGCGTCCGATAAGATATCTTATGTAAACCTGTAACGCGGGCGATCGGCCTCGCGCATTGAGATTCACGAGCAAATCAAGCGATTGAAACTTCCCCGCTGATTCGGGCGCCTAGACCGTCGCACCCACCGAACGCCGTCGTTAGTTTCCGCCAGGAAGGCCCAGAACGCATCTCCGGCCAGCAGCATTTCCACAAGCGACGAAACCTCGGCGCCAGCTTGATCGACTGCCGGTATGACCTGCGCCAGCATATCCACGCCCCTCGGTGGACCTGGCGAATCCGATGGCCGCGCTGCCCGGGAGTACGTCTGAGTGAGCTTTGCTACGGTGGGTATGCAACCCGACGCTTCGCGCAAGCACGCCTGAGACCGCCTTTGGACGGGCGTCGACCCGCGCGCTATGTATGCCTGTGGAAATGTCGGCGCGCCGACATTCCAGTGGCCACGAGGTCTTGAGGGGTTCTACGACTGCTCGAGTTGGTCGATCAAGTCCCGGAGGGTTTGGATCACTTCGTCCTTCGAAACCTCGGAGCGGCGGAACCTGATATTGAGGGCGAACTTGCTGTCGGGTGGACGAAAGCGGAACAGGAATCCCTTGGGGCGGCCGGCCGGCTTGCCGTCGCGCTCTTTGATGCGACGAACGTCATCGCGCGTGAGGCCTGCCTTCCGTATCTCGGTAATCATCGCCCCCATCGCCTCGGCATTGGAAAGCCGGGCAATCTGAAGCAACGTCGACCTGGCGGAGATTCCGGCTTCGCGACAGAGGCCCCGGAGCTCGAATGGAATGTTGTTCAGCGTCAGGCTCTCGGTGATCGAGGTGCGCGACTTGCCGAGCTTGCGGGCGATCTCCTCGTGCGTGTAGAGGAACTTCTCGGCCAGCTTGTGGAGCCCTTCGGCTTCCTCGAACGGATCGAGGTCCAGACGCTGGAGGTTCTCGATGAGGCTGATCTCGAGAACTCCCCTGTCGTCGACATCGATCTCGATGCATGGGAGCTGCGAAAGCCCGGCCTCGAGCGAGGCGCGATAGCGACGTTCGCCGGCGATGATCTGGAACTTCTCGCCGGTCGGCCGGACAAGGACGGGCTCCAGGACGCCCTTCTCCTTGATGCTCGAGACGAGGTCGGCCATGTCCCCGAACACCTTGCGCGGCTGATCGGGATTCGGGACGAGCATGTCGATGGGAATCATCCGGCCGACGCGGTCAGAGGGCGGCGAGGCCAGCTGGTCGACAAAGTGATAGTCGTGACGCATTCTGCGGTCGGTCGGGAGACCGCGCTGCTTAGACACGGCCGATGACCTCCTCGGAAAGTTTGTAGTACTCGGTCGCTCCGGTCGAATGCGGGGCGAAGGAGAAGATTGGTTCCTTGTAGGCCGGGCTCTCTTCGAGGCGCACGCTTCGCGAAATCACCGTGCGGAAAACCTTGGTGCCGAAGACCTCCTGGATGTGCTTTCGGATGTCCCGGCCCAGGACGGTTCGCTTGTCGTGGATGGTGATGACGACACCCAGGAACTCGAGCGAGGGATTGGGGCGTGCCCGGATCTTCTCCACCGTTTCGAGCAGGTCGTCAGTCCCCTCGAGGGCGAAATAGGACGACTGGATCGGCACGAGAAGATGCGTCGACGCAACCAGTGCGTTGACGGTCAGAAGGCCCAGCGTCGGCGGCGTGTCGATCACGACGTACTTGAAGTCTTCGGTCACGCTCTTCAGGCGATCCTTCAGCCGGAAGTGGCTGTCGATGTCGCCGATCATCTTGCTCTCGAACTTGGCCAGGTTGATCCGCGCGGGAATGAGCGAAAGGTGCTTGACGTTCGTCTCATGCACCGCGTCGCTCAGCGTGTGAGCGGGCTCGATGAGCGCCTCGTAGGCTGAAATCTGGAGCTGCTCGGGATCGAGGAACGAGAGCGAGGCGTTTCCCTGCGGATCGAGGTCGAGGAGCAGCGTTTTGTGGCCCTTCTGCGCCAGGGCGGCAGCGAGGTTGATCGACGTGGTGGTCTTGCCGACGCCACCCTTCTGGTTCGCGATGGCCAGGATCACGCTCTTGGCTCCGCCGGGAGGTGGCATTGAGGCGCCGCAGGCTCCGTCGGTCGTTTTATGTATAAGTCTTTTATTTTCAGTAACTTACGCTACATCTGGTATTTGCCCATGTCGTCCGGGTCGAGGCTGTCGAGCCACTTTCGAATCCGCTCGGACTCTCCCGCGTCACGGGTCATGTCGGTGTTCTTGGCTTTTTCGAGAACCTCGGTGCTCACGAAGATGGGCGAGCCGGTCCTGAGGGCCAGGGCGATGGCGTCGCTCGGGCGCGAGTCGATCGGCAGGCTGCGCCCCTGGTGGCTCAGGAAGATCAGCGCGTAGAAGGTGTTGTCCTTCAGGTCCGTGATCAGCACCTTGTCGACCCGCGCCTCGAGACCCTGGAGCGCGCTCTTGAGCAGGTCGTGGGTCATCGGCCTCGGCGTGACGATCTTTTCGATCTGCAGCGCGATGGCGTTCGCTTCGAAGATGCCGACCCAGATCGGCAGGACCGACGGCCCGTTCGGATCGCGCAGGATGATGATCGGCATGTTGGTGATCGGGTCGATCATCAACCCTTTGATCTTCATCTCGAGTTCCATCGTGGATCCTCGTGCGAGCGCGGTCGGTGCGGGCTCCGGCGCGGGCCTTTATAGCCCGCGGGGCGGATCCAGTCAAGCGGCCGGGGCGCTCCCGGCCGGCTCGCCGGTCAGCGAGTGGGCGTGCGCGCGCACGATGCGCAGGTCGAGAAATCCGCCACGGGTGGGCACTGTTGCCGGGAAGTGCACGATGCGATTGCAGCGCGTGCGGCCGCGCGCCATCCCCGCGTCGAGACGGCTCGATCCGTCGGCGAGCACTTCGAACGTCCGTCCGACGAGCGCCTCGTTGAGGCGTTTCTGGATCCGGTCGTGGGTCGCGAGCAGGCGACGCAGGCGATCGTTCTTCGTTTCCTCGGCAACGGTGTCCCCCGCCGCCGAGGCGGGCGTCCCGGGGCGCGGCGAGTAGGCGAACGCGTAGATCTGATCGAACTGCGCCGCCTCGACGAGCGCCAGCGTGTCGCCGAACTCCTCCTCGGTCTCGCCCGGGTAGCCGACGATGAGATCGGTGCTGAGGCTCATCCCGGGGATCGCGCGCCGCAGCCACGCGGCCTTGGCGAGGTATTTCGCGCGCGTGTAGCCGCGCCGCATGGCGCGCAGGATCGCGTCGGAGCCCGACTGCGCCGGCAGGTGGAGATGGTTGCAGATCGACGGCAGGTCGCGCATCGCTTCCATGATCGGACGGGTCAGGTGTCCCGGATGCGACGTCGTGAACCGGAGCCGCGCCACGCCCGGCAGGCGATCGACCTGGTGCAGGAGGCCGGCGAAGTCGTCGGCGCCGTCGTGCCAGGCGTTGACGTTCTGGCCGAGGAGCTCGATTTCGGTGTAGCCGGCGCCGGTCAGGCCGGCGACCTCGGCGACGATCGCGGCGGCGGAGCGGTACACCTCGCGCCCCCGGGTGTACGGCACGATGCAGAAGGAGCACTTCTTGTTGCACCCCTCCATGACCGTGACGTAGGCCTTCGGGCCCGCCGCGCGCGCCGCCGTGCCGGTCGGGAAGACGATCGGATCGTCGTCGCGCGCCAGGCTGAGCGATCGGCCGTCGCGTCGTGCCTGCACGAGGAGATCCCCCAGTTGACCGAGGTTGCGGGGGCCCATCACCAGATCGACCCAGGGGGCGCGCCGGAAGATCGACTCCCCCTCCACCTGCGCGACGCAGCCGCAGACGCCGATGACCATCCCGGGGCGCGCGCGCTTGACCTGGCGCAGTTTCCCGAGGCGGTTGAACACCTTCGCCGCCGCCTTTTCGCGCACCGAGCAGGTGTTCAGGAGAACGAGGTCGGCCTCGTCGGCCGAGCCTGCCGGCTCCATTCCCTGCTGCGCGAGCAGCCCGGCCATCTTCTCCGAATCGTGCACGTTCATCTGGCAGCCCCAGGTCTCGATGAAGTAGGTGGTCATCGGGGTCTGCCGCGTCCGGCGGCGCGCCGCGTGGGGAGGCGCCTCGGACTGCCCGCCGGTCGGGCGAGGAGATCGCTGAGCCGCTGCCAGGTGGTCTCGAGCGCCTCCGGGATCACCCGGGTGGAGTGCGCCACGGTCATGAAATTGGTGTCCCCATCCCAGCGCGGCACGAGATGCAGGTGATAGTGCCCTTCGATGCCGGCGCCGGCGGCGCGTCCGAGGTTCATCCCCAGGTTCAGTCCCGAAGGACGGTAGGCGGCGCACAGAGCCGCCTCGGCGCGCACCAGCAGGTCCATCATCTCGGCGCGCGCGGCGGGGGTGGCCTCGGACGGCGAGGCGAGGTGCCGGCGCGGCACGATCATGAGATGACCGTTGTTGTACGGGTACTTGTTGAGGATGACGAAGTGGGTGCGACCGCGCGCCACGACGAGCACGGCACGGTCGTCGCGGCTTCGTTCGGCGCGGCAGAACACGCAGCCGCGTTCGCGCCGCCCTCCCCCCGCCACGTAGTCCAGCCGCCAGGGACTGAACAGCCGCTTCACGAAGCCGCCTCCCGCCGTCGGAGGACGGCTACTGCGGGTCGGTGCGGGCCGACGACGTGGCCGGGTTCGCGCCCTGCGCCGCCGCGTCGAGCACCGCGTTGATCAGCTCCTTGAGGTCCTTGCCGGGCTTGAAGTACGGGATCCGCTTGGCCGGCACATCCACCTTGTCGCCGGTCTTCGGATTCCTGCCCTGACGGGAACGGCGCTGCCGGATGCGGAAGGAGCCGAACCCGCGCAACTCGATCTTGTCGTCGCGCTGCAGGGCCTGGATGATGGAGTCGAAGACGGTGTTGACGATGGTCTCGGAGTGCTTCTTGGTCAGCTCCGAGACCCGCGCCACCTCTTCGACGAGATCGGCCTTGGTCATGGGATTGCCCCCTCCGGCGATCCGGGCCCGTCGTGGCGCCCGGACCGTTCGGCTCTACCCCTCTTCCTCGCCGTCCCCGTAGTCGTCGGTTCCGGCCCGGCGCCGCTTCTGATCGCGCTGACGGCGGCCACCGGTGTGGCCTGCCAGCTCTCCGAGGCTCGCGCCGCCGTGACCCGCCTGGCCGCGCATGAACGAGCGATAGTCCTCGCGGTTGGCGTCGTGCGCCGCCGCCTTGATCGACAGGCCGATCTTCTGCTCGGCGATGTCCATCTTGATGATCTTGGCGGTGATCGCGCCATCCAGCGCCAGCTTGTCGGCCGGCTTCTCGACCCGCTCGTCGGCGATCTCGGAGACGTGCACCAGACCCTCGATCCCTTCCTGGATCTCGATGAACGCGCCGAAGTCGGTGAGCCGGACGATCCGCCCGGTCACCAGGTCGCCGATCACGTGGTTCTTGAAGAACTCCTCCCAGATGTTCGGCTGCAGCTGCTTGATGCCGAGCGACAGACGCTGGTTCTCGGTGTCGATCTTCAGGATCACCGCCTCGACGTCGTCCCCCTTCTTGAGCATCTCGGAGGGGTGCTTGAGACGCTTGGTCCAGGACATGTCGGAGATGTGCACCAGCCCGTCGATCCCCTCCTCGACTTCGATGAAGGCGCCGAAGTCGGTCAGGTTGCGGACCTTGCCGGTGATCCGATCGCCCTCGTGGTAGCGCTCGCTGATCGTCTGCCAGGGGTTCGGCTCGGTCTGCCGGAGCCCGAGGGACAGGCGCCGGGCCGACTTGTCGACGTCGAGCACCACCGCCTCGACCGGGTCGCCCACCGCCAGCACCTTCGAGGGGTGCTTGACGCGCTTGGTCCAGGACATCTCGGAGATGTGGATCAACCCCTCGACGCCCGACTCGAGCTCGACGAAGGCGCCGTAGTCGGTCAGGCTGACCACCTTGCCCCGCACCCGCGACTCGCGAGGGTACTTGGCGTCGACCGACTCCCAGGGATCGCTCGAGCGCTGCTTGTGCCCCAGCGAGACGCGTTCCTTCTCGGGGTCGAACTTCAGGATGACGACATCCACCTCGTCTCCGACGTTGAACATCTCGGAGGGGTGGTTGATGCGTCCCCAGGACATGTCGGTCTTGTGGAGCAGCCCGTCGATGCCGCCGAGGTCGATGAAGGCGCCGTACTCGGTGATGTTCTTCACCGTGCCGCGCACCATCTTTCCTTCGGTGAGCCCCTCGAGGGTCCGCTTCTTCTTGCTGCTGTTCTCCTCCTCGAGGATCGCCTTGCGCGACAGGACGATGTTGCCGCGCTTGCGGTTCACCTTGATGACCCGCATCTGCAGCTCTTTGCCCTTGAGCGCGTCGAGGTTGCGGACCGGCCGGACGTCGACCAGCGAGCCCGGCAGGAAGGCGCGCACGCCGATGTCGACCGCGAGGCCTCCCTTGATGCGCTCCTTGACGATCCCGGTGACCGCGCGGCCGTCGGTGTAGGCCCGCTCGATCTCCTCCCAGATCTTCATCTTCTCGGCTTTTTCCTTGGAGAGGACCACGTAGCCGTCGCGGTTCTCGGTCTTCTCCAGGAGGACGTCGATCTCGTCGCCGACGTTCACTTGCGGGCTGCCGTCGACCCCGGTGAATTCGTCGAGGTCGATGATCCCTTCGGACTTGTACCCGACATCGACGATCACGCC
>DATKFL010000136.1:0-7961 GCA_035511355.1 Dongiaceae bacterium | reverse complement strand
GTTCGCGTGCGCCAGGAGGGCGAAGGGCGCGAAGGCATCGCGCGTGAGGCGGCGCTCCTCCATGTAGCGTCGCATCAGAAGCGCGTTCAGCGCCACGAACGACGCGCCGTGCGCGGCCTCGTAGTCGGCGTCGGCGGCGATGGCGAGGGCGGCGGTCACCGCGTCGGTCGTGCGATCGGTCATCTTCTCGACGCCGATCGCGAGCACCCGTTCGTGCGTTCCCCCGGCGATCGCGAGGTAGCCGGCGCGCACCGCCGCGCCGCCGCTGGCGCAGGCCGCCTCGATCTTCACCGCCTCGGCCGGCAGCAGGCCGCAGGCGTCGGCGACCAGGGTCGCGAGATTCTCCTGACCGTTCAGGATCCCCGAGGCCATGTTGCCGACGTACACCGCGTCGACCTGGTCGACCCCGGCGTCGGCGAGTGCCTGACGCGCCGCCTCGACCGCGAGATCGCGGATCGAGGCGTCCCAGCGCTCCGCGACCGGGGTCTGGCCGAGTCCGAGCAGGCCGACGTCGCGCATCAGAGGGTCCGCACCGCGCCGGCGCGGCGCAGGTAGGTTCCGTAGTCGGCAATCGGCCGGCGGCGGTCGAGGAACTCCTGCAGGAGCGGCGCGCGGGCGCGCGCCGCCGGCAGCGCCTCGCCGGCCACGAAGGAGAAGGCGTCGCTGCCGGCCCCCGAGCCGTACGAGCAGACGAAGATCCGATCGCCGGGGGCGGCGCGGTCGAGCGCCGCCGCGAGGCCGAGCAGGGAGGCTCCCGAGTAGGTGTTGCCGATCCGATCGACGACCGCCGTCGGTCCCACCTGCGCCTCGGTGAATTCCAGTTCGGCGGCGGCCCGCCGCACGAACTTCGGGTTGGGCTGGTGGAAGACGGCGAAGCGGTAGTCGGCCGGCTTGCGGCCGAGTTCGTCGAGGAGCCGCCGCGACGCCGCCTCGACGTGCGTGAAGTAGGCCGGCTCGCCGGTGAAGCGATGGCCGTGCTCCGGGAAGTGGAAGTGCTGCCGCCGGAAGAAGTCGGGCGTGTCGGTCACGAAGGAAATGGAGCCTTCGAGGATCGCGAGCGCCCCCTCGGTCGATCCGACGATGACCGCGCCGCCGCCCGCCGCCGCGGTGTATTCCAGGTGGTCCCCCGGCTTGCCCTGGGCCGCGTCCATCCCGATCGCGAGCGCCGCTTCCGCGATCCCGGCGCCGACGAACGCCGCCGCGGCCCGGAGCGCCTCGGTCCCCGCCTTGCAGGCGAACTCGAAATCGGCGGCGCTGGTCCAGGGGATCGCCCCGATCGCCTCGGCGACCACCGTGCCGCACGGCTTCACGGCGTACGGCTTCGACTCGGTGCCGACGAAGACCGCGCCGAGGCGCGGCGCGTCGACGCGCCCCGCCGCGCGCGCCAGCGCCTGGCGCGCCGCCTCGATCGCCATGGTGATGGTGTCCTCGTCGAGATCGGGGACCGATTTCTCGGTCACCGGGAGCCGCCCTTCGCTCGATCGTCCCCAGGCGGCGGCGAGCGTCGCGGCGGCGACCCGCCCCTCCGGCACGTAGGCGCCGTAGCCGAGGATGCCGATCGCCCTGGTCATGCGCGCCGCCCCGGAGCGTCGAGGAGGCCGTGCAGGAACAACTGGGTCATCTCCTTCGCCAGGCGCTCTTCGGTGAGCCGGCCGCCGCGGCGGTACCACTGGTAGGTCCAGTTCACCATCCCGAGCAGCGCGAACGCCGCCACGGTGGGGTCGACGCGGCGCGCCACCTTGCGCATCACCAGCTCGCGGAGGGTTTTCTCGAGGAAGCGGATGTAGCGCTTCTTGCGCGCGTCGAGCGCCCTGCGGGCCGCCGCCGGGAGCGCTCCCCCTTCGTGCAGGATGACCGTGACCTCCTTCGGCCGGTCGCGCAGGACGAGGAGCAGGTGCCCCTCCAGCGTGGCGCGGAGGCGCTCGAGCGGGTCGGCGATCGTCTCGGTCCGCCGCAGGACCCGCTCCTCGAACAGGTCCATGCCGTAGTTCATGATCGCGGCGAGGAGATCCTCCTTGCCGGCGATGTGGTGGTAGATGCCGGCCTTGGTCATCCCGACCGCCGCCGCCACGTCCCCCATCGAGGTCGCCTCGTAGCCGCGCTCGCAGAAGACCCGCGCCGCGACTTCCAGGATCTGTCCCTGGCGGGTGGCGTGATCGAGACGGGCGGCACGGGCCATGAAGCCTCCGGGTCGGCGTGGAGACTACCTACCGACCGGTCGGTAGTATCCCGGAGAGGCCATCCCTGTCAAGCCTCGATCCACATGGTGAAGCGATGCCGGAGGACCGTCGCCCGGAGGGGCTCGTGTATCCTCTCGCCTCGTGCCGCCCTCCCAGGACGCTTCCGGGCCCGCGCCGACCCTTCCGAAAGCGCTCGGGCTCCTCGACGTCACCCTCTTCTTCGTCACCGCCGGGGTGAATTTCCAGTGGGTCGCGACCGCCGCGGTCGCCGGTCCCCTGGCCCTCACCGGGTGGCTCATCGGGCTGCTCGCGATGTCGCTGCCGCTCGCGGTGTGCGTCGTCGACCTCTCGTCGCGCTTCCCGCAGGAGGGCGGTCTCTACGTCTGGACCAAGCGGGCGTTCGGCGACTTCCCGGCGTTCCTGATGGGCTGGACCTACTGGATGAGCAACCTGCCGTACTTCCCGGGGCTCCTCTACTTCGCCGCCGGGAACGCGCTGGCGCTGTTCGGCGCGCGCTTCCGGTTTCTCGACCAGTCGCCGCTCTACTACATCGCCTTCTCGACCGCCGGCCTCGCGCTCGGCACCTGGATGAATCTGGTCGGGCTCAAGGTCGGGAGGCGCCTCTCGAACGCCGGCGCCTGGGCGCGCTGGGCCGGCGGCATCGCGCTGGTCGCCGCCGGCGCCTACGCCTTCTTCCGGTTCGGCTCGGCGGCGCGGTTCGACGCCGCGACGCTGCGCCCCACCTTCGCGATGAAGGACCTGCTCTTCTGGTCGACCATCGCCTTCGCCCTGACCGGGCTCGAGTCGGCGTCGTTCATGGGGGACGAGATCAAGGACGCGCGGCGCACCGTGCCGCGGGCGCTCTTCCTCGCGATGCCGACCATCGTGCTGTTCTACGTGCTCGGGACGATGGCGATCGTCGTGTCGCTGCCGCCGGGGCAGGCGACCGGGTTGCAGGGGGTGGTCGACGCCGCCGCGGCCATGGAAACCCGCCTGGGGGCGCCCGGTCTCGCCGCCTTCGTCGCCTTCACCGTCGTCGTCGCCAGCCTCGGGAGCGTCGGCGCGTGGCTCGGCGCCGTGGCGCGCATCCCGTTCGTCGCCGGGATCGACCGCTATCTCCCCGCCGCGTTCGCGCGCATCCACCCCCGCTGGGGGACGCCGCACGTGTCGCTCCTCGTGCAGGCCGGCGTGACCCTGCTGTTCGTGCTGCTCGGGCAGGCGGGGACGACGGTGAAGGGGGCGTACGACGTGCTGATCGGGATGATGGTGCTGATCTACATGATCCCGTTCCTGTTTCTCTTCCCGGCGGCGGTGCACCTGCAGTTCGTCGGGCGCGATGCGGCAGCGCCCGGCTGCTTCCGGTTTCGCGGCGCCCGTCCGCTCATCGCGGCGCTCGGGGTGGTGGGATTCCTGACCACCTGCGCCGCGGTCGTGCTGTCGGTCATCCCGGCGGCGGACGAGCCGAACAAGCCGCTGGCGGTCCTCAAGATCGTAGGGATGACGGCGGTCCTCCTGGCCGGCGGCGTCGCGGTGTTCCGGGCGCGGCGGCACCGGGGCGCGGCGGAACCCGGCCGCTGAGGCGCGCGGTAGGCTAAGCGGCGGCCTCGATCTCGCGCTTCCGGCGCGCGATGAACTCCCCGATCGCCTCGTCGATCGCCGGGTCGAGGGTCGGCTCCCGGTATGTCGCGAGAAGCGTCTTGTAACGTGCCGTCGCCCGCTCGGCGGCGTCCTGCGAGCCCTTCTTCACCCAGGAGTCGTACGCCTCGGTGTCGGCGAGGAACGGGAAGTAGAACTCCGCCTTGAAGTGCTTGCGGGTGTGCTCCTCGCCCAGGAAATGGCCGCCGGCGCCGACGTGACCGATCACCTCGAGCGCCAGCCGCTCGTCGTCGACCGGCAGCCCGGCGAAGAAGCGCACCGTCATCTCCAGCATCTCGGCGTCGAGGACCATCGACTCGTACGACGCGGTCAGCCCGCCGTCGAGCCAGCCGGCGGCGTGCAGGACGTAATGCGCCCCGCCGAGCAGGATCGGCCAGAGCATGTTCATCTTCTCCATGCCGGCCTGGTGGTCGGGGAGCTTCGAGTTGGTCAGGACGCCGCCGGCGCGGATCGGCAGGCGGTAGCGCCGCGCCATCTGCGCCGACGACAGGATGCCGAGCGCCGCTTCGGGCCGGCCGAAGGCGGGAGCGCCGGTGCGCATCTCCAGCCCGGTGAGGAACGATCCGTACAGCACCGGCGCGCCGGGACGGACCATCTGGGCCAGGACGACGGCCGCGAGCGCCTCGGCGTTCTGCTGCGCCACCGCCGCCGCGAGGGTCACCGGGCTGGTCGCGCCCGCCATGATGAACGGCGTGATCACGTTCACCTGTCCCGCCTCGGCGTAGGCGATCAGACCCTCCGCCATGTTCGAGTCGTACCGCAGCGGCGAGTTGGAGTTGATGATCCCGAGCAGCACCGGCCGATCGGCGATCGCGTCGCGCGGCGCCTGCCCCGGCGCGGCACTCGGGGCTCCCCGGCCACGCCCCGCCTTGGCGTCGAGCCCGGCGAACAGGATCGCCATCAGGTCGATGTGGTCGCGCGCCCGCTCGGTGCTCCAGGCGTCGCCGATCATCCCCTTCCGGCTGAGGCGGATCTGGTGGTGCAGGATGTCGAGATGCCGGGTCTCGATTGCCAGGTCCTTGCAGGCGATCTCGGGCGTGCCGTGGTGCAGGATGTCGAGCGTCTCCGCGAGGCGGACGAAATCGTTCTGATCCTGGAGCGTGCCGTCCCGGCGACCCGCGGTGCGGTCGGCCGCGAACGGCGGCCCGCTCACCGGCGCGAACACCAGCCGGTCGCCGCCCAGGTCGACATTCCACTCCGGGTCGCGCGCCTCGATGGTGAATCGCGACGGCGCCTTCGCGGCGGTCTCGAGCACGAACGCCGGGTCCATGAAGACCCGCTGATCGCCGTCATCGACCCGCTGCCCGGCGCGGCGGAAGAGGTCGAGGGCGCGCGGCTCCTCGAAGACGACGCCGAGATCGCGCAGCATCGCGAGGGAGGCCGTGTGGATCTTCTCCTCCGCCTCGGGCGAGAGGACGTCGACCGGCTTGAGAGTGTTGCGGAGGCCGCGCATCGCGGCGGCGAGACTAGCAGAGCGCGCCGGCCGGCAACAAGCGACGCGATGATCCGCGAGCATGCGCAGGCGGGCGGCGGGCGCGACGGCCGCTAGGGGCCTCCACCGGCCGCGGCGTCGAGACGGCGCAGGTTCTCCAGCGCCGGCGCGTTGCCCGGCTGGAACGACAGGGTCTTCTCCCAGGCGGCGCGTGCGCCCTCCCGGTCGCCGGTCGCTGCCAGCGCCGCGCCGAGCCGGTTCCAGGCGTCGGCGTCGCCGGGGTCGCGCCCGGTGGCGCGCCGCGCATGCGCGAGCGACGCCGCCCGATCACCCTGCTTCGCCAGGACGAACGAAAGATACAGGTCGAGGCGCGACTGATCCGGGTCGAGCCGCGCGGCCCGCTCGAGAGCGGCACGCGCGCCGTCGTAGTCGTCGCGCCCGAGGAGCGCCGCGCCGAGATTGAGCCAGCCGGCGGCGGCCTCGGGATCGATGTCGAGAAGCCGGCGCGCCTCGCGCTCCTGGCCGGCGAAGTCGCCGGTGCGGCCGCGCGCCGTCCCGAGGTTGACCAGCGCCGCCCGGTTGAACCGATCGATCGTGAGGGCGCGCCCGGCGGCGTCGATCGCCTCGTCGGCCCGGCCGGCGGCGAGGAGCGCCGCCGAGAGCCCGACCCAGAGCGGCGCCCGGGCAGGATCGTCCGCGAGCGCCTGACGGTAGATCGCGATCGCGTCGCCGCCGGTGTCGGCGGCACGGCGCGCCTCGAGGAGCGCCACCGACGCCGCGGCGCGGCGGTCGGCGGGTGCCAGCGCGGCGGCGGCGCGCGCCTCGGCGAGGGCCTCGTCGCGCCGTCCCGCCTCGTCGAGCGCGTGCACCAGCTCGAGGCGCATCGGAATCGATCGCGGCTCGAGGGCGACGCCGGCGCGGCCGAGCGTCATCGGGTCGCGCCAGATCGCGGCCGCGGTGGCGGCGCGCGCCATCCCGGCGACGACGAGCAGGAGGGCGGCGACCGCGGCGGCATTCCTTGCCCGGGGGCCGCGGCGCGCCAGCGCCGCGAGACCGAGCGCGACCAGGAGGCACGCGCCGGCCGCCGGAATGTAGAGATAGCGGTCGGCCTGCGGGGTGCTCGCGAACCAGGAGACGCCGAGCGCCGGGCCGAGCGGGAGGAGGAGCAGCGCGACCCCGTACGCGGCGACCGGCGCCCGCCGGCGCAGGAACCAGCCGAGACCGGCCGCGACGATCAGCAGGGCCGCGCCGGCGAGCGCTTCCGGCGCGAACGGCGTCGCCACCGTCTCGACGAACCGATCCGGGACCATCCGCCAGGGCACGAAGGCGAGAACCAGGTAGCGCGGGACGAGCGCCAGCGCGGTGCCGATCGCCGCCGGGGCGTCCATCCCCGCCCGCGACCCCTCTGGCCGGATCGCCCCGAGGGCCGCCGCGCGCGCGGCCATATAAAGGATGAGCGGCAGCAGGAATCCGACCGCCACCATCGCGGCGCGCCGTCCCGGGCGCGCCGGCGGCCGCCCCGCGTCGGGGAGAAGGGCCGCCAGGAGAGGCGCCACGACCGCGGTCTCCTTGGCGAAGTAGGCCGGCAGCGCGGCGACTGCCGCGAGCGGCGCCGCCGGGACGAGCCTTCGATCCGCGAGGGCCCGCGCCCCGAGGGTCAGCGCCAGGAACAGCGCGCAGGCAACCTCCGCATCCGGCCCGGCCGAAGCCCAGGCGACCACCTCGGCATGGATCGGATGCACCGCGAACAGCGCCGCCGCCGCGGCGGCGGTCAACGCTCCGGTCAGTCGCCGCAGGAAGATCAGGAGCGTCGCCGCGGCGCCGGCATGGATCAGGACCGACAGGAGGTGACACCCGAACGGGCCGCGCCCGAAGACCTGCGCCGCGGTCCAGTGCACCAGGGTCTGCACCGGCCGGTAGAAATTCGAGGCCCGCTCGTCGGTGAACGCCCAGACCGGCCGGCTCACGAGATGCCTCCACCCGGCGGGGTCGGCGATCCAGGGGTTCTCGACGATCTGCCGGGCATCGTCGTAGACGAACTGGTGCCCCAGCGTTCCCGCGAAGGTCAGGAATCCGATCGCCGCGACCAGGGATGGCGCGAGCCGGCCGGAGGCCAGGCGGCGCAGGCGTTCGACCAGAGGCTCCATCGGCGCCCGCCGGTTACCGCGGCAGGAGCGGCCCCAGCACGAGGAAGCCGATCCAGAGGGTGACGATCGCGGTGAGGTCCAGGATCGCGCCGAGGGGAATCATCGACTGCAGCGGCACGCGGCCGGTGCCGTAGACGATGGCGTTCGGGGGCGACGAGACCGGGAACATGAAGCCGCATGTCGCGGCCATGCCGACGGCGAGCGCGGGACGCACCGGGTCGAAGCCGGCCGCCTGCGCGGTGGCGATGACCAGCGGCACCAGAAGCGAGGCGGACGCGGTGTTGGAGGCGAACTCGCTCACGACAACGGTGAGCGCGATGGCGCAGAGGAGAAAACCGCTCTCGGTCCGGGCCAGGCCGAGACCGCTCAGCCAGCCGCCGACGGCGCGCGCCACGCCGGTCGACTCGGCGAGCGTGCCGAGCGACAGCCCGCCGCCGAACAGCAGCAGGATTCCCCAGTCGACCTGGCGCCCCTCGGTCCAACTCAGCGCGAAGCGCCGGCGCCGCCAGTCGACCGGCGCGACGAACAGCAGCGTGGCGCACAACA
>DATKFL010000135.1:0-12947 GCA_035511355.1 Dongiaceae bacterium | reverse complement strand
GCACGCGCCGGGCCGTAATAGAGGTCGAGGCGATCCATCGTCGGCAGCGCCTCGGCGCGCGCCGGGATCTTGAGCGCGATCCCCGAGGGGGGCTGGTAGGTCAGCGCCAGATCGAAAAGGGTCGGCAGCCCCGTGACCCGGAGAAGCGCGAGGTGATCGGTCGTGTCCCCCTGCCCGGCGCAGAGGGTGGACAGGCACGATCCGGTCATCGCGAGCAGCAACGTCCCGCCGGTGGTGTCGATCATCGAGCCCTCGGCGAACTGGAGCTTGGTCACCTGGCCGAAGACCGGCTCCCGGCGCTTCGTGATCCGGAGGAGCTGCTGGCTCAGGTGGGTGCCGGCCGGGCGGCGATAGACGTCGAAATACTCCGCGGCCGCATCGACGCCGTTGATCGTCCCGTAGGTGTTGCCGGCCGCGTCGACCCCGAACCAGATCTCCCCCGGGTCGGGGATCGTCGTGCAGGAGATCCGGTCGAGGCTGACCGGCGAACCCTGGCAGTAGGTCTTGCTGTTGATGATCTCCCAGATCACCTCGACGGTCAGGCCCTGGCCGATGACGGTCACCTCGTCGCGGAGCGACCAGGCGCCAGCCGGAACGGCCGACAGGATGAGGGCGAAGACGACGACGGACGACGCGACCAGGATGCGGCGCATGCGGGCTCCCTCGCTGTGATTTGCCCCGAGTATAGACCGGAGATTCAGTCCTGCGGAGGGGACTTTTTCTCGGCGCGCTCGCGCACCAGCCTGTCGATGAGCGCGTCACTCAGGTACATCCCGGTCGCGAACGGCCCCTGCGGGTGGTCGAGCAGCCAGACGTGGAGCATCTCGGGGCTCTTGTACGACGGCGCGCCGGCGGCGCATTTCCCGTCGACCGGCGTTCCCATGTCGAGAACCCCCTTGACGAGGCAGATGGGGCTTCCCCAGGTGTGGTAGTGCCAGCGGGTCAGCGGGCCGCCGAACTGCGGCCCCTCCTCCATGTTGTTGCGCGGCACGAACATGAAGCCGGCGAGCACCTTGCCTCCCGTCGGGGTGTCGTAGAACATCAGGTACTCCGGCCGGTCGGGGTCGAGCACGCGATCGTCGAACAGGAAGTCGATGTTGTTGTAGTGGGTGTCGTCGGAGACCTTGAGCCGGAAACCGTCCGCCGTCGCCTTCGCGAAGTCGTACCAGCCGTGCCGCGCGGCGCTCTCGTAGCAGCGCTGCACCATGTCGTCGGCCGCCCGCTTCTGCTCCGGCGTCGGCTCGACGCCCGGATAGCGACTCACCTCGAGCATGCGCATCATCTCGCCGCCCCCGCCGCTCACCACCTTCGATTCGAGATCGCAGTCGGTCATGCGGCCGGGGTCGGGGTCGTACTCGCAGACGTAGCGCGGACCGGGTGGCGGCGCCGCGGCCGTGGCGCCGCCCGCCGGCGTCGCGGGGAGGGAAGCGGGCGCGCCGGCGTCGCGCGCGCGCGTGCAGCCGGAGGTCATCGCCAGCAGCACCGCGATCGGGAGCGCGGTCAGGGCGTGGATCGCGTTGCGGCGCATCGGTCGCGATGCTATCACCGCGCCTCGCCTGATGGCGGAACCGACCTTTTTCGGGGCGGATTTTTTCCCCCGAATTTGCCGCGCCGCCGGCCATTCTGGCCCTCGAATTGCTTGACCAGGGACGAACCGACTCACTTCAAGGAGGGCCACACGATGACCAGGTTTGGAATGAGCCACCGGTTTGCGGCGCTGCTTCTCGTCGCCACGATCGCGCAGTGGGGCTGCGCCTCCTCGGGTTCGACCACGCAGACGACCTCGACCGATACGACGCGGGTCACGAAGCACGACAAGACCGCGAAGGGAGCCGGCATCGGCGCGGCGGCCGGGGCGGCGCTCGCGGCCTTGACCGGCGAGCGCAAGGCCGACCGGATCCTCGCGGGCGCGGCGATCGGCGCCGGCATCGGCACCGGCGTCGGCGCCTACATGGACCACCAGGAGGAGAAGCTCGGCCACATCCCCGGCACGACGGTCGAGCGGGTCAGCGACGATCTCCTCCTCGTGCATTTCGAGTCGGACGTGCTGTTCGACGTCGACTCGGCGGTCGTCAAGCCGGCGGCCCGGGACGCTCTCGACCAGGCGTCGCAGGTCCTGACCGAATACCCGAAGACCGCCATCGTGGTGCAGGGCCACACCGATGCGACCGGCACCGAGGAGCACAACCAGGAGCTCTCCGAGCGGCGCGCCGGCGCCGTGGTCGCCTATCTCGCCGGTCGGGGCATCGAGCCGGCGCGCATGGCTCCGATCGGATACGGCGAGGGACAGCCGATCGCGAGCAACGACCTCGCCTCGGGGCGGGCGCAGAACCGGCGGGTCGATCTGCTGCTCAAGGCGAAGGCGCGGTGACCCGGCGATGCCGCGCCTGCGACTGATCGCCATGGTCCTGATCGTGGCGGGCCTGTTCGGGCTCGCCTACGACCGGATCTCCTACGTGAAGGAGTCCCACGAACTGAAAATCGGCTCGCTCGAAGTGGCCGTCAAGGAGCGGGAGACGATCAACGTTCCACTCTGGTGCAGCGTCGCCGCCGTCGCCGTGGGGGTCACGCTCCTCGCGTCGCGCCGGGCGGCGTCGCGCTGAGGAGGTCGCGATGCTCTGGACCATCTTCGTCGTGCTGCTGCTCTTGTGGGCGCTGGGCATGGTCTCTTCCTACACCCTGGGCGGGTTCATCCACGTCCTGTTGATCATCGCCCTTGCGGCGGTGCTCATCCGGGTGATCCAGGGGCGCAAGCCGGTGGTCTAGGCGAGGGAGAACCGCCGCCCCCGTTCCCAGCCCGCTCCCCGGGTTAGAATCCGGGCTCGGGCGCCCGGGACGGGGCGGCAGTCACCTCCTCCGGCGCGGCGCTCCAGGGAGGTTCAGATGAAGAAACTGACGATCGGAATCGGGGCGGCGCTGGTGATCCTGCTCGCGGCGGCGGCGCCGGCCGGCACGCCGCACGAGGCCAGCAAGCTGCCGAAGTGTTCGCGTCCCCTGTGCGAGGCGTCCGGCTGCTCGGCCGACACCCTGTGCGCCAAAGGCGCCGCGGTGGTCACCTGCGCCGACATCTGCCACTCGAACTGAGGCCCGCCGGAATGACGCCGGGCGCGCGGCGATCCCGACCCGCCGCGCGCCCGGCCCCGAAGCCTCCTAGGACTGCGCTTTCATCCCCAGCAGGTGCAGGAGGAACGCGTACTCCTCCGCCGTCTCCTTGAGGCTCTCGAACCGTCCCGATCGTCCGCCGTGCCCGGCGGACATGTTGATCTTGAAGAGCAGCGGGTTCGCGTCGGTCTTGGTGGCGCGCAGCTTCGCGACCCACTTCGCCGGCTCGTAATACTGCACCTGCGAGTCGTTCAGCCCGGTGGTCACGTACAGCGCCGGATACGGCTTGGCCGCGACGTTGTCGTACGGTGAGTACGACAGGATGTAGTCGTAGTACTGCTTCTCCTTCGGGTTCCCCCACTCGTCGAACTCGTTCGATGTGAGCGGGATCGTCTCGTCGAGCATCGTGGTGACCGCGTCGACGAACGGCACGTGCGCGACGATGGCGCGGTACTTCTCCCCCGCCATGTTGGCGACCGCGCCCATCAGCAACCCGCCGGCGCTCCCGCCCATGGCGAACACCTTGTCGGGAGCGCAGTACTTCTCCTTCACCAGGAAGTCGGTGACGTCGACGAAGTCGGTGAAGGTGTTCTTCTTGTGCAGGAGATGCCCGTCGTCGTACCAGGCGCGTCCCATCTCCTGGCCGCCGCGGATGTGCGCCAGGGCGTAGACGAAGCCGCGGTCGAGGAGCGACACGGTCTCGACGCCGAAATCGGGATCGGACGACGCGCCGTACGAGCCGTACGCCGTCTGGTACATCGGCGCGGTGCCGTCCTTCCTGAACCCCTTGCGGTAGGCGAGCGAGATCGGCACCTTCGTGCCGTCGCGCGCGGTCGCCCAGACGCGCTCGGTGACGTAGTTCGCCGCGTCGAATCCGCCGAGCACCGGCTGCTCCTTGAGGAGCTTGCGCTCGCCGGTCTTCATGTTGACCTCGAAGGTGCGGGTCGGCGTGACCAGCGAGTCGTGCGTGTAGCGCAGGAGATCGGTGTCCGGCTCCGGATTGATCGACAGCTGCTCGGCGTAGGCCGGCTCGTCCGAGCGGATGACGGTCGACTTCGCGAGGTCGGCCCACGGCCGCACCCGCAGCCGCAGCAGCCCCTCGCTGCGCTCGTTGACCACCAGGTAGTCGCGGAACAGCGCGAAGTCCTCGATGAAGGTCTCCTTGTCGTACGGCAGGAGCTCGCGCCACGCCGCGACCCCGCCGCCCGCGTCGGCGTCGGCGACCTGCATCAGCCGGTAGTTCGGCGCCTCGCGGTTGGTGCGGATGATCCAGCGACCCGCGAGGTGATCGGCGTCGTACAGGTGATCCTTCTGCCGCTTCGCGATCGGGCGCGGGGCCGACGCCGGGTCGGCGGCGTCGACGAAGTGCATCTCGGTCGCCACCGTGCTCCGGAGCCCGATCAGGACGAAGCGCTCGTCGCGCGACTTGTCGATGCCGAGGTAGTAGGCGTGGTCCGTCTCCTCGTAGACGACCGGGTCCTTCTTCGGGTCGGTCCCGAGGAGATGCCGCTTGACCCGCGTCGACAGGAGCGTCGTCGCGTCGTTCTCGACGTAGAACAGGGTCTTGTTGTCGTTCGCCCAGACGACGAAGTTGCTCAGTCCGCCGATCGTGTCGGGCCGGTCCTTGCCGGTCGCGATGTCGCGCACCTTCAGGGTGTACTGCCGGCGGCCGGCGGCGTCCTCGAGATAGGCGACCAGCGCCTGGTTGGGGCTGACCGCGCGGCGCCCGAGGTTGTAGAACGACTTCCCCGCCGCCTGCCGGTTGCCGTCGACCAGGATCTGCTCCTTGTCCGACGCCAGCGGATGGCGCGCCTGGATCGGATACTCCTTGCCGCCCTCGTAGCGGCCGTAGTAGACGTAGTCCTTGTACTTGAACGGCACGCTCGAGTCGTCCTGCTTGAGGCGGCCGATGATCTCCTTCGACAGCGTCTCGGTCAGGTCCTTGAAGCCGGCGCTCTCCGCGGCGTAATAGGCGTTCTCGTCCTTGAGATAGCCGAGGACGTCCGGCTTCGAGCGGGTGTCGTCCCGCAGCCAGTAGTAGGGATCGTCGCGCGTGCCGTTGGGCGACTCGACCGGGTGCGGCCGCTTCGCCGCGATCGGCGGCTTCGGGGTGACCTCGCGCTGCGGGTCGGTCGCGAGCGCGGGGGTGAGCAGGGCCGGCGCCAGAAGCGCCAGGGTCGCGGCGTACCGGATCGGGTGTCGCTGCAGCATGCGGCGTCTCCTCGAAAGGAAAACGCCATGTTAGATCAGGCGGGGGGCGTGGCGGGCGCCCGGCCTCGATCACCGGCCGGGCGCCGCCGCGCGCCTATTTCCAGCCGAAGCCGACGAGCGCTCCGATCTGCCAGTAGTCGGCGTCGCCGTCCTGGTCGAACAGCGTCACGTCGGTCCCCTCGACGATCCGGCCGTTCAGGCCGAGATTGAACGCCTCGCCGAGTCGCCAGTAGATGCCTCCTTCGACGTACAACCCTTCGGTATCGTCGCTGTCGCTGCGGCTCCCGATCGCCGAGTCCACGTCGGCATCGGCGTCGATGAGGCTGATGCCGCCGCCCACGAACGGGCGCGCGCTCTTCACGGTCCAGATCTTCCGGACGCCGACGTCCCATTCGGTCAGCTCGGAGTCGAGATTGACGGCGCCGAGGATCGGGAACGAGGCGAGCTCCCCCTCGTCCTCCGAGTCGAAGTAGCTGACGGCGATGTAGACCGGCCAGTCCTTGCCGCCGAAGTCGACCGAGAGTCCGTACACCTCCTGATCGTCGGTCGGCTCCCAGGCGTCATCGTTCATCGATCGGGTGCCGTAGATGAAATTGGCGTCGCCGCCTGCGAAGGCGGCGCTCGAGAGGAACACGAAGCTGAGGCCGAGAAGGACGGTTCGCAGGATCGACTCGAAGCGCGGTCTCGTCATCAACCACCTCCTGTGTGCGTGATGACTTTGCAAATCCGGTGCCCCGCGCGACATTTCGCGGCGCATCTTTGCGCGCCGCGAAGATACCCGCGCGCGCCGCTCGCCGGATTCGCGGACGACGCCTATCATTTTGTATGCGATCAACAACGCAGCGCGTGACGGCGATGGCGGTTTTCCTGGTGGCCGCCGGAGGCATGGCGACCGCCCCGGCATTCCCGGCCGCTTCCAGGACGACGCAGGCTTCTCCGGGGGCGCCCCTCGATCAGCTCTGGACCGACCCGGTCGATCTTTCCGCGCGCGATCTCTACTACGGACCCGGCGGCCGTCCGCTCGCGCCGAAGACCGGCGTGGTCTACCGCTTCCGCAAGGAGGACACCCAGGGACACTCGGGCGGTTACGACGTCGACGACCCCGAAGGTCGTGTCTGGGACGTGAAGATCGGCGACGAGGCGCAGTCCGAGACCGCGGTCTCCCGCATCCTCTGGGCGATCGGATTCCACCAGCCGGTCACCTACTACGTCGCGCGGTGGCGCATGCAGGGCGGCCCGACCTCGACCCCGGAAGCGGGCCGCTTCCGCCTCGAATCCGACCACAAGAACAAGGGCGACTGGAATTGGGCGGCGAACCCCTTCGTCGACACGCGGCCCTGTCGGGGACTCCTGATCGCGAACGTCCTGCTGAACAACTGGGACCTGGCGGCCAGCAACAACCGCGTCTACCACGTCGCGGCGGCGCCCGGCGGGGCCGCGCACTGGTTCGTGGTGCAGGACGTCGGCGCGGCTCTCGGGAAGAATGGCTGGCCGCTCGGCAGCCGCAACGACATCGACGACTTCGAGAGCCAGGGCTTCGTCGCCGGCGTCGAGGGGGGCCGGGTGCGCTTCGAGCACCAGTCGCGGCACGAGGGCCTCCTCAAGGAGATCACCCCGGCGGACGTCGTCTGGACCTGCCGGCTCCTGGCGCGGCTCTCGGATCGGCAGCTCGACGACGCCTTCCGCGCCGCGGGCTACCCGCGCGAGGTGCGCGAGCGGTTCGCGGCCAAGATCAGGTCGAAGATCCGCCAGGGTCTCGCGCTGACCCCGCGCGCTGGGAACGCCGGATGAAGCGCCGCCCCCGCTGACTCAGCGCCGGGCGAAATTGAACCGCACGAATCCGTTCCACTGATCGGAGTCGTTGAATTTCTCGTACGCCGCTCCGAAGCCGAGCTTCCAGATGTTGAGGATGGCGCGCCCTTCGTAGGAAAGATCCGACTCGTCGCCGACGTCGTTGTAGTTCGCGAACCCGTCGAGCTCGAAGAGCTTGATCGGCGTCCAGCGCACGCCTCCGACGAGGCGATAACCGGTCTCGCTGTCGCTACTGCCGGGTCCGTCGATCGACTGCTTGACCCAGTCGAGCTCGCCGATGAAGTCGGCCTCGTACCCCAGCGCCCCGTGCCAGCCCAGGCCGACCCGCCACAGATTCTGGTCGTAGTCCGGGCCGAGATTCCCGTTCGCGTAGTAGGCGTTCAGGTGCCAGAACTTCCCGCCGAACGAGCCGTCGACGAAGTAGTTGTCGCCGGACCCGTCGAGGTCGTCGACGTCGACGTTGAGATAGCCGCCCTCCAGGTACTCGTAGTTGGGGGGTTCGTCGGCGAACGCGGGCGCCGCGAGGAGCGCCGCAACGCCGCAACCCAGAACGAACGCCTTCGAAGCGAGCCGCATCGTTGCACCTCCCTGGGTGACCGGGGCGAACCGTAGCACACCGGCGCCGGCGGTGGCGATCTCCCGCCCGCGGCCGGCGCGACCGATCACGCCTCGAGGCCGAGGAACCGCAGCGCTTCGGAAAGCGTGTGGAAGACGCCGATCGTGCGATTGCCGCCCTTGGTCGCGCCGCGGATCGCCTTGTACAGCCGGGCCATCATGTAGGAGACGTCGCCGGGCGCCACGATGGCGAACTTCGCGACCTGGCCGGGCTGGTCCTTCTGGACGGACAGCGTGGCCAGATCGTGAATCCGCTTGAGGGACGGCAGCGCGATGCTGGTCACCTCGGTCATGTCGACCATTTCGTTGTAGCCGAGCACGTCGGGGCGCGACCAGACGGTCGTCTGGTAGTTGAAGACCTCCTCGTCGGTCATCACCCCGATGACGCGGGCGCGCACGAGGCGATGCGCGTGGTCGATGACATGTTCAATCGGCATCGCGGCGAAGATTAGGGCGGGGGGGCAGGGCGGCGCAAGCGGCCCCCGGCCGGACCCGGAGGCGGCGTCCGGTCGTGGGACGGCGTGGTCCCATCGGCGACAAGACCGGCGGGTGCCGATCGGCGGGCGTCGCCGTAAGCGTCCTGAATCAGGGGAGCCGGACGCCCTCCGGTGATGGCAGGATCCTTGTAAGGCGGTCGCGCGCCGGCCCGCCGTGCCGGCGCCCCGGAGGGGAAACGCATGGAAACGTTGCGCGAGGATCTGCGCTTCGGATTGCGGAGACTTCGGCGCAGTCCCGGGTTCGCCGCCGCGGTCATCCTCGCCCTCGCCGGCGGGATCGGCGCCAACACCGCCCTCTTCAGCCTGGTCGACGCCATCCTGATCCGCCCCCTGCCGTTCGCGGACACCGGCCGCCTCGCGTGGATCTGGTCGACGCGGCCCGACCGCGATCGCGCCTTCTTCTCGATCCCCAACTTCGAGGACTACCGCCGGGAGTGCGGGACCTTCGAGCGGCTGGGCGCCTTCGCGCCCTGGTCGGCGAACCTGACCGGCGCCGGCGACACCGAGCGGATCGTGGCCGCCCGGCTGACGCCGGAGGCGTTCGATCTCCTCGGCGTCCGGCCGCGCCTCGGGCGGCTGCTCGAAGCGCCGGACGGCGCCGGCGCCGGCGAGCGCGTGGCGGTCGTCACGCAGGGGTTCTTCGCGCGGCGCCTCGGCGGCGACGCCGGTGCTCTCGGGCGCAGTGTGGTTCTCAATGGCGACCCCTACACGGTCGTCGGCGTCCTGCCCTCCGGGTTCTTCCTGCCGAATGCGGAGCCGGGCACGGAGCTGTTCGTGCCGCTGGCGCTCGACGCCGACCCGCGCCACAGCAACCGCGGCGCCAACTTCCTGCGCGCGTTCGGCCGGCTCGCGCCGGGAGCCACGCCGGAGGAAGCCCGGTCGGAGATGGCGGCGATCGCGGCGCGGCTGCGCGAGCGTCATCCCGACGAGAACGCCGGCAATCTCGCGCCGCGGGTCGTGCCGATCGAGGACGAGGTGTCCGGCCCGTACCGCGGCGCGCTCCTGATCCTCTTCGGTTCGGTCGGAGCGGTGCTCCTGATCGCCTGCGCCAATCTCGCCGGGCTCCAGGTCGCGCGCGCCGCGGGGCGCCGGCGCGAGATCGCGGTGCGCGCGGCGCTCGGCGCGACGCGCGCCCGGCTGGTGCGGCAACTGCTCGCGGAAAGCCTTCTGATAGCGCTTCTCGGCGGCGGTCTCGGGATGCTGCTCGCTTCCTGGGCGGTGCCGGGGCTTCTCGCGCTCGGCCCGGCCGATCTGCCGCGCGCCGACGTGGTCGGACTCGACGGGCGCGCGCTCCTCTTCACCCTGGCGCTGTCGATCGTCGCCGGTCTCGCGACCGGGTTCGCGCCGGCCTGGCGGGCCACCCGCCACGGCCGCCTCGCCGGGATCATCGGCGCGGGGCGCAGCGCCGGCCCGACGCCGGAAGCCGGGCGCGCGCAGGCGGCCCTGGTGATCGCCGAGGTCGCGGTCTCGCTGACGCTCCTGGTCGGCGCGGGGCTGCTCGTCAAGTCGTTCGCCCGCCTCATGCGGGTGTCGCCCGGCATCGAGGCCGACGGAGTTCTGACCGCGCGCGTCGGATTGCCGGGAGCGGCCTACGGCACCGTGGACAAGGTCGGGGCGCTGCACGACGAGCTGATGCGGCGGGTCCGCGCTCTTCCTGGCGTCCGGGCCGCCGGGCTGACGTCGGTGCTGCCGGTGACCAACGTCCTGGCGCGGGCCGACTTCATGATCGCCGGGAAGCCGCCGCTCACCCCGGCCGAGATGCCGTCGGCCCAGAACCGCGCCGTGAGCGCCGGATACTTCGCAACCCTCGGCATCCCGCGACTCGCCGGGCGCGACTTCGAGCCGACCGACGACGCGGCCGCGCCCGCCGTGGCGATCGTCGACGCGACCCTGGCGCGGCGGCATTTCCCGCGCGCCGATCCGGTCGGCGGGGGATTGCGCCTCGACGACGGCGGCGGCTTCCGCGACGTCACCATCGTCGGCGTGGTCGGCGCCGTCACCCTGGCGGCGCTCGAGGAACCCCCGGCGCCGACGATCTATGTCCCGTTCACGCAACTTCCCCCGGGCGCCCTCGGCGGCTTCACCAGCCGGGTCCATCTCGTCGTGAAGAGTGACGCCGATCCGCATGCTCTCGAGCACGGCCTGCGCGAGGCGCTGCGCGCCGCGGACGCCGACGTCTCCCTGTCGGCGGTGCGCACGATGCGCTCCATCGTCGACGAGGCCGCGGCGTTGCGGCGCTTCAACCTGACCCTGATGTCCCTGTTCGCGGCGGCCGCGGTCCTTCTGGCGGCCTCGGGCCTGTATGCCCTGCTCGCCGGCACGATCGCGGCGCGGACGCGCGAGATCGCCATCCGCATGGCGCTCGGCGCGCGGCGCGCCGACGTGCTTTGCGGCGTGGTCGGCCGATCGGCGCGCCTGGCATTCTCGGGGCTTGCGCTCGGGGCTCTCGGATCGCTCGCGCTGGCGCGGCTTCTGGCGGGGCTGCTCTACGACGTGCGTCCCGGGGATCCGTGGGTGGTCGCCGGCATGACGCTTCTGCTGGGAGTCGTGACCTTCGGGGCGAGCCTGGTTCCCGCGCTGCGCGCCACGCGCGTCGACCCGGCGGAAGCGCTGCGCGCCGAGTGACGCGGGCGGCGGCCTACTGCTGCGTCGTCCAGTACCCCTGGAAGTCGCGCGCCGCCTGCGACACCAGCGCATCGACGAGATCGCCGTAGGCGGCGTCCGGGTCGGCGGCGTCGAACGCGAACTCATGCCCGCCGTAGACGCTCACCTGCCCCATCGACCGGGTCGCGCTCGCCGAGCGGCTCCAGATCGAAGCGCCGGTCTCGGCCTCGATCATCTCGACCTCGAGGGTGGCGTCGACCGTGGCGGTGACCTGGCCGGAGCGGAAGAGCGCCGACAGCTGCACGCTCGGCCGCACCTTCGAGACCGTCAGCGTGCCGCGGAACATCGACTTCACCCCGTGCTTGCGCCCGATCGCGCGGCAGGCTTCCGGGCTCCAGGCCCCGCCGCCCGAGGAGGCGAGCGCCTGCTGCTGCGTGCCGACGTCGACCATGCGCAGCATGTCCTGATCGCGCCGCGCCGCCTCGGCGAAGCGGCGGGTCGTCAGGCCGGCCAGCTCCCCTTTCGACGTGGAGACGAACTGGACCATGCCGATGGTCTCGTACGCATGCAGGTCGACGCGCGGGCCGACCCAGACACGGCGCGCCGGCGGATTGCTCGCGCAACCGGCGAAGGCGACGAGCGACAGAACGGCGATCGATCGAATCAGCAGGCGCGCCATGGCGACCCTCCTTTGACCGGGACAACGTAGGTTCCGGGAGCGCCGGCGACAAACGGAGGAGATTACGGAATCGTCATGCGGGGCCGTCCATCATCTATTAGTACGGGGTGCGCCCGGTCGGCGCGCGACTTACCTTGTCAGCGCCGGCGTTCGACCGGGACGGAGGAGAGCGATGGCAGCGCAGGGTTCCGAAGCGAAGACGAGCGGCGCGGCGCCGTCGGCGGCGGGCCGGATGATCGTGGCGCGCTTCGTCGACGGCCGCACCATGAAGGGCACGACCCACGACTTCCTCCCCACCCGGCCGACGTTCCATGTCTACGTCGACGGCAACGAACGCGCCAAGGCCGAGACCGTCGCGGTCGCCGATCTCAAGGCGGTCTTCTTCGTGAAGGACTACGCCGGCTCGAAGGAACGCGCCGACGTCGCCGGGTTCGACGGCGCGCAGGGGTTCGGGCGGAACGCGCAGGTCACCTTCGCCGACGGCGAGACGATCTCCGGCCGCACCACCGGCTACAACCCGCAGGCGCTCGGCTTCTTCCTGCTACCGGCCGACGCCGGCGGCAACAACACGCGCATCTACGTGGTCAACAAGGCGGTGCGCGCGTTCAAGTGGATGTAGGCGCCCGCCCTCGGGAGCTCGGCGCTCGCCATGCCCTGACGGACGATCGGGTAGACTCCCGCGCATGGCGCGGAAGAAGAAGGCTGCTCCCCCACCGGACGACCGGCGCGACCTGCGCCTCGGGCTGAACCGCCGCATCACGCGACGCGACTTCGTCTATGGCCTCCCCGCGGTCGCCGGCCTGCTCGCCGCCTGCCGGGTGGAGCGCGGCCCGGGCGGACGACCCGGATCGCGCGCGCTCGGCGGCGCCGCGCCGCAGGGCATCCCGCCCGACATCCGGGCGCAGTCGACCGGCATCGATCTCGGCGACGACTGGTACGGCCCCGGCGGCGTCGGCGACTACGCGGCGTCGCACGGCAACACGCCGGAGGTGCTGCGGGTCGCCCATGAGATTCGCGACGGGCGGTTCGACGCCGACCTCGCGCGCGCGGTCGACACCGGCGAGTCGTACGACCTGGTGGTGGTCGGCGGCGGGTTCGCCGGGCTCGCCGCGGCGCATCATTTCCGCCGACTCGAGGGCGGCGGGCGCTGCCTCATCCTCGAGAACCATCCGATCTTCGGCGGCGAGGCGCGGCGCAACGAGTTCGATGTCGACGGACAGCGCGTCGTCGCGCACCAGGGCTCCGCGATCTTCCTCGTGCCGCAGAAAGGTGGCTACACCGATCGCTTCTACGATCTCATCGGAATGGATCGGTCGGCGTTCGAGTATCAGCGCTGGCGCGGGCCGTCGCCCGAGATGCCGCTGAATCACAGCCCGTATGATGAGCCGAAGAACTACGGCTTCTACTTCGGACCGGAGTTCGGCAAG
>DATKFL010000134.1:0-2503 GCA_035511355.1 Dongiaceae bacterium | reverse complement strand
CGACGAGGTACCCGGTCGCGAGGAAGCCGGCGAGGAAGAGCGCCGACGCCAGGTTCGGGAGCAGGAGCCAGAGCACGAGCAGGTTCGCCGCCGCGAGGGCGCACCGTCGCGCGGTCCCCGGCGGGAGGTGGAAGAAGACCGCCGACCCGATCCAGAGCGACAGCAGGAATTCGAGGCTGGCGACGGTCGTCCGCAGCTTCTAGGAGACGCCCATCTTCGACGCCACGAGGCGCAGGAAGGTGCCGACGTTCTGGCCGTCGGCCTTGAGCGCCGCGATCTCCGCGGTGGCGAACTTCACCTTGAACCGCCGCTCGACCGCCACCATCAGGTTGATGTGCATCAGCGAGTCCCAGCCGTCGATGTCGGCCGAGGTCGTCTCGTCCCGCAGCACGAGGGCGTCGTCGTCGAAGACGGTCCGGAAGACATCCTGCAGGTCGCGGCGCAAGGTATCCATGCCCGGGGATGGTATCAAAAGGAGATCTGGAACCCGATCTGGAATCGCCGCCCGAACTGCCGGGTGGCGTCCAGCTGCAGCGGTCCGGCGACCGAGGAGCCCCCGGAGGCATCGAACCCGCTCGCGCGGCTGGGGTCGACGGTGTAGATGCGCAGGTCGTCGGTGTTGAGCACGTCGAACACTTCGAGGAAGACGGCCCCGGTGTTCCGGCCGATGACGAAGTTCTTGGCGGTGCGCAGGTTCAGGTCGAGAACCGACGCGTTGCGGTGATCGTTGCGCGCCTCGTCCTGGAACACCACCCCGTCCCCGCTGACGACCGTGCGGCCGAACCGGGTGCGGAACTGCTGGTAGCCGGCGTTGTCGAGCGCGAAGAAGCGCGACACCACCGAATAGGGAAGACCGCTCGACCAGGTCGCCGCCATCCCCAGCTGCCAGTCGTGCGGCAGGTAGGTGATGCCGTTCACCTTGACCACGTGCCGCTGGTCGAAGTCGAGGTAGCCCGATTCGTTCTCGATGGTCGAGGGGTCGTTCCCGAGGCGCGACTGGAAGTCCTCGGCGTCCCCCTGCGCCCGCGAGTAGGTGTACGAGGCCTGCATCTGCCAGCGGCGCGACATCCGCTTGCGGATCTCGAACTCGAGGGCGTGGTAGCGCGCCGCGTTGTAGTTCCCAACCCGCAGCACCTCGTTGAAGAAGGGGTTGTTGTTGAACAGATCCGGCCGGCCGTCGGGGACCGGACGCAGGTCGGGCGGCGCACCGGGGATCCGATTGCCCTGCTGATCGAGCGGAAACACCACCTCGAACGCGCCGAATCCGTCCAGCGGCCGGCCGCTCGACGGATCGATTCGGACCGCGTGGTTCAGGTCGACGTCCTGGAGCTGATCGCGATAGCTCCGGTCGATGTAGCGCACCGCCAGCGCGATCTCGGGAGCCAGCTCGCGCTCGAACCCGATCGTCGCTTCGTCGCAGTACGGCGTCTGCAGGGAGCGATCGACCTGGGTGATCGACGGCGGTGCGCTCGACAGTTGCGTTCCGATGTGGTGGTTCGGGGTATCGGCCGCGGCCAGCGACGGGCTGATGCTCAGACCGGTTCGGTCGTACATGTAGTAGCGCACCACCCGCTCGGTGCCTTGCTCGCCCGAGACCGAGTTGAGGAACAGCTTGTCGTAGTAGCGTCCCCAGGTGCCGAACACCTTGGTGCGCCCGTCGCTCGCGGGGTCCCAGGAGACCGAGAGGCGGGGCGCCAGGTTGTTGTTGGTGACGGTGAACGCCTCGGGCGACTGCACCGGGATCCCCAGCGACCGCAGCGTCCCCGGGTCGACCGTGCCCTCGGAGAACAGGTCGGGGAACTGCGCCGCCAGCTCCCCCGAGAGGAAGGAAACGTTGGCCCGGCTGATCGTCTGGGTCTTCAGGGCGACCCGGGCCAGCGGGTCGGTGATGTTCGTGGTGAGCCAGGCTCTCGAGATGTCCCCGGCGAAGAGCGCGTCGTCTGGCAGCCCCAGGCTGATGATGCCGTCGCCGTTCCCCTGGCGCAGATCGTCGGAGACACCCGCCTCGCGCCCGCTCAACGCGAGGAGGCGCGTGTAGGCGGCGTGCTCGGCCACCGGATCGAAAAAGGTGTAGCCGGCGCTGGTGGCGTTTTCGCGATCGAACCGCAGTCCGAGCCCGATCGAGAGGTTCGGCCGCGGGCGATAGAGGTCCTGCACGTAGAGGCCCGCCGAGAAGCCGCTGGCCTCCTCGGTCGTGTTGCGGTTCACCGGGAGGGCCGTCGAGATCCGCCCCTCCTGGGGATCGATGCAGTGCGTCGTGTAGGGATTGCAGCTGTAATGGATCTCCGGATGCGCCATCTGATCGGCGAGCGTGCCGAGGAAATAGCCCGGATCCCGCAGCCCGACGATGTCGAGCGCCTGATTGTCGCGGTGAAACGATTCGCGCTCGATGACGTAGCCGGTCTTGAGGTCGTGCGATCCGCGGGCGGTCGTGAAGATCGACAGGTCCTGGCGCAGCGTCCCGCGGGTCCGGCTGTCGTCGTACGACTCGAAATAGGGGCCG